>JBOHBA010000082.1:0-5019 GCA_050698095.1 Gaiellaceae bacterium | reverse complement strand
GTGCTCGTCGGCGACGCGACGCGTCGCGCGAGCGAGCAAGCGATCGTCTACGAGAACGCCGGCACCCACGAGCTGAAGGGCAAGGAGGAACCGGCGCAGCTTTTCCGCGCCCTTCGTGTCGCCTCCGGCCGGCGAGGCGCGCTCAAGTCGACGGGCCTCGAGCCGCCGTTCGTCGGCCGTGACCGCGAGCTTCGGCTCGTGAAGGAGCTCTTCCACGCCTCGGCCGAGGAGCGCACCGCCCACCTCGTCTCGGCCATGGGCATCGCCGGGATCGGCAAGTCACGGCTCGCATGGGAGTTCTACAAGTACTTCGACGGGCTCGTCGACAACGTCTACTGGCACCGCGGCCGCTGCCTCGCGTACGGCGAAGGCGTGACCTACTGGGCATTGGCCGACATGGTGCGCATGCGCGCTCGCATCTCCGAGGACGACGACGATGCGACCGCGCGTTCGAAGCTCGAGGCCACGCTCAGCGAGCACCTGCTCGACGGCGCCGAGCGGGCGTTCGTCGAGCCGCTCCTCGCGAGCCTGCTCGGGATCGCCCAGGAGCAGTCCTCGCACGAGCGCCACGACCTGTTCGCGGCCTGGCGGCTCTTCTTCGAGCGGCTCGCGAACACGTATCCGACCGTCCTCGTGTTCGAGGACATGCAGTGGGCCGACGCGAGCCTCCTCGACTTCGTCGAGTACCTGCTCGAGTGGTCGAAGTCGAGCCCGCTCTTCGTCCTGACGCTCGCACGGCCGGAGCTCCTCGACAAGCGGCCGAACTGGGGCGCAGGTCACCGCAACTTCACATCGCTCCATCTCCGCCCGCTGTCGGAGACAGCGATGGTGGAGTTGTTGGACGGCTTCGTGCCCGGCCTCCCGGAGCCATTGCGCAAGCAGATCCTCGCGCGGGCGCAGGGCGTGCCGCTGTACGCCGTCGAGACCGTACGGATGTTGCTCGATCGAGGGCTGCTCGTGCAGGAAGGTTCGATCTACCGGCCGACGGGCGAGATTCCCTCACTCGAGGTGCCCGAGACCCTCCACGGCCTCGTCGCCTCGCGCCTCGACGGACTCCCCGCAGACGAACGCCGCCTGCTCCAGGACGCTGCCGTCCTCGGCAAGACGTTCACCCGGCAGGGGCTCGCAGCGGTGGGAGGTCTCTCGGAAACGGAGCTCGATCCGCTTCTCTCATCGCTCGCACGCAAGGAGATCCTCGGCGTGCAGGCCGATCCCACCTCGCCCGAGCACGGGCAGTACGGCTTCCTTCAGGACCTCGTGCGCCATGTTGCCTACGAGACGCTCTCGAAGCGCGAACGGCGCTCACGCCATCTGGCCGCAGCCGCGTATCTGCTCAGCGCGTTCGCGTCCGAGGAGGAAGAGGTCGTCGAGGTCGTCGCGTCGCATTACCTCGCCGCGCACGAGGCCGTTCCCGACGCGGAGGACGCAGCCGAGATCAGGGGCAACGCACAGGCGATGCTCGTTCGCGCCGGGCAGCGGGCCGAGTCGCTGGCGGCGGCCGCAGAGGCCAAGCGCTACTTCGAGCGAGCAGCAGACCTCGCAGACGACCCGTCTGAACGAGCCGCGCTCCTCGGCCGTGCAGGCGAGATGGCTGGGAGAGCGGCCGATATGGAATCGGCGCGCCGGCTCTTCGAAGAGTCGATCGAGCTGTACGACAAGCAGGGCGACACGCACGCCGCCGCCCGCCTTCTCATGAGGCTCGCGCGGGTCGACATCACGGCAGGGCGACGCGACGAGGCGATCGCGAGGGGGGAGCGCGCGTTCAGCGTCATCTCGCAGGATGAGCCCGGCGAGGATCTCGCGCTGCTCGCAGCGCGCCTGGCCCTCGGGTACTGGTTCACCGGCGATCTCGAGCGCGCGGCCGAGCGGGCCGAGCTCGCGCTCGACATCGCGGAGGCGCATGCCTACCCGGAGGCGCTCGCAACCGCGCTACGAGCCAGGTCAGGTGTCGTCCATAGCCGAGGACACGCCCGTGAAGCCGAAGCGCTTCTCAAGGAGGCGCTGCAGATCGCCCTCGACCACGACATCGTGGAGCAAGCAGGTATCTGCTACTTCTGGATCTCCGACAGGTGCTTCCAGCGCGACGCGTACGCAGACGCGCTCGGGTACCTGGATCAGGCTCTCGCCCTCACGCGCAGGCTCGGGGATCGACCGAGCGAATGGTCGGTGCTGGCCGAGCGAACGTACCCCCTCTTCATGCTGGGCCGCTGGGACGAAGCGCTCGCGACCAGCGAGGAGTTCACGCAGGAAGAGGTTGACGCCGGCGGAACGATGATGAGCCTCCTCGACGGCGCTGGCGGCGTTCACGTCCAGCGCGGCGACCTCGACGCCGCACGCCACCTCTTGTCGATGTTCGCACGGCACGAGGAGTCGAGCGACGTCCAGGAGCTCGCCGGCTACCTCGCCGCGCGCGCCGCGCTGCACCGGGCCGTAGGAAGGCTGCACGAGTCGCTTGTCGACGGTGAGGCAGCGATCGAGGCGGGTCGCACGCTCGGCATCACGTCACAGTCCGTCAAGCAAGGCATCGTCGAGGCGGTCGAGGCCGCGTTGAGCCTGGGTGAATCCACCAAGGTCGAAGAGCTGCTTGCACATGTGGAGAGCGTGCCGCCGGGCTCCCGGCCGCCGTACCTCGACGCGCAGGCGAAGCGCTTCCGAGCACGCCTGGACGGCGATCCGTCCGGCTACGAGGCCGCCGCGGCCACCTTCCGCGAGCTCTGCCTTCCGTTCTGGCTCGCTGTCACGCTGCTCGAACACGGGGTGCTCATGGGCGACGAGTCGCTCCTCGCCGAGGCGCGCGAGAGCTTCGAGGAGCTAAAGGCAAAGTCGTGGCTCGAACGGCTCGACGCCGCCACGGTTCGCCCAGAGGTACACGCCTGACCCGCTAACCACTCAGCGTCCGAGCTCGGCTCTAGTCTCGAAGTCGCTATGCCGACGACGCGCCGCGGCTCACCCTTCGATCGCTTCGCGAGGCAGATCGCTCGCCTCGCAGGTCATCCCCTCGCCTTCGCGGCGGCCGTCGCCATCATCGCGGCCTGGGCCCTCAGCGGGCCGCTCTTCGGCTTCAGCGACAGGTGGCAGCTCGTCATCAACAGTACGACGACGATCGTCACTTTCATCATGGTCTTCGTGATCCAGAACACGCAGAACCGTGACGGCGAGGCGATCCAGATCAAGCTCGACGAGCTCATCCGCTCGCTCGACGGAGCGCACGACAGCCTCCTCGACCTGGAGGAGCTCACCGAGAGCGAGCTCGAGGAGATCCGTCAGAAGTACGTCAAGCTCGCGGAGGAGGCTCGGACCGAGATCCGGAAGAACGGCGAGTACGGCACACCCGACGTCGACGTCTGATCAGGCAGCAGCCGCGGCACGCTCGGCGAGCACGCCGCGCAGGTACTGCCCAGTTGCGGACTCCTCGACCTCGGCGACGTCTTCCGGCGTTCCGGTCGCGATCACCTCTCCGCCCTCGTCCCCGCCCTCGGGGCCGAGGTCGACGATCCAGTCCGCCTGCTTGATGACGTCGAGGTTGTGCTCGATCACGAGCACCGTAGTCCCGTTGTCGACGAGCCGTTGCAGCACCTCGAGCAGCTTCTCGATGTCCGCGAAGTGGAGCCCTGTCGTCGGCTCGTCGAGGATGTAGAGCGTCTTGCCGGTCGCGACCTTCGAGAGCTCCGCGGCGAGCTTGACGCGCTGCGCCTCGCCACCGGAGAGCGTGGTGGCCGGCTGCCCGAGCCGGACGTAGTCGAGCCCGACGTCGTGGAGCGTCTGCAGGCGGCGGCGGATCTTCGGGATCTTCGCGAAGAACTCGAGCGCCTCCTCGACGGACATCCCGAGGACGTCCGAGATCGACTTGCCCTTGAACCTCACCTCGAGGGTCTCGCGGTTGTACCGCTTGCCGTGGCAGGTCTCACAGGGGACGTAGACGTCCGGCAGGAAGTGCATCTCGATCTTGATCGTGCCGTCGCCCTTGCACGCCTCGCAGCGACCGCCGCGGACGTTGAACGAGAAGCGGCCGGGCTTGTAGCCGCGCACCTTGGCCTCGGGGGTCAGGGAATAGAGCTCGCGCACGTGCGTGAAGAGGTCGGTGTACGTCGCCGGGTTGGACCGCGGCGTGCGACCGATCGGGCTCTGGTCGATGTCGATGACCTTGTCGAAGACGTCGATGCCGTCGACCGCTTCGTGGTCGCCCGGCTTCATGCGCATCCGGTTGAGCCTGTTCGCGAGCGACTTGTAGAGGATCTCGTTCACGAGCGTCGACTTCCCCGAGCCGGATACACCCGTGACCGCGACGAAGCGACCCACCGGGAAGTCGACGTCGATCCCCTTGAGGTTGTGCATCGTGGCGCCGCGAACGGAGAACCAGCCTCGACCGTCCTCGATGCGGCGAGCCGGGACGAGGATACGTCGCTCCCCGCTCAGGAACGTGCCGGTCACCGAGCCGGGTGTCGTCGCGATGTCGTCCGCGGCGCCCTGGGCAACGATCTCGCCCCCGTGCTCGCCCGCCCCCGGCCCGAGGTCGACGACCCAGTCGGCAGCGCGCATCATCTGCTCGTCGTGCTCGACGACGAGCACGGTGTTCCCCACGTCGCGCAGCCGCTCGAGCGTGTGGATGAGCCTCCCGTTGTCGCGCTGGTGCAGGCCGATCGACGGCTCGTCGAGGATGTAGAGCACGCCGACGAGCTGGGATCCGATCTGTGTGGCGAGCCGGAGCCGCTGCGCCTCGCCGCCCGAGAGCGTCTTCGCCGCCCGATCGAGCTGGAGATACCCGACGCCGACGTTCTCGAGGAACGTCAGCCGCTCCCGCACCTCCTTCAGGATGCGCCGTCCGATCAGCTCCTCGGTCTTCGTGAGCTCGAGCTCGTCGACGAAGCGGAGAGCCGCCGTCACGGACATGCGCGCGAACTCGTGGATGGAGTCGCCGCCGATCGTCACCGCGAGCACCGCGGGCTTGAGCCGCGCGCCGCCGCACTCGGGGCACGGGCGGAAGCTCATGTACTCCTCGATGCGCTCCCGCTGCTGCGA
>JBOHBA010000081.1:0-9041 GCA_050698095.1 Gaiellaceae bacterium | reverse complement strand
GCGTAGACCCTCGTACTCCGCTGGACCGCCGATCCGACAGCGCGGGCGCTCTGCGACAGCGCTAGACCGGGCACGCTCGCAGGCTAGTGATCGAGCCGGACGCCTTCACTCGCGTACCGTGCGTTCTGGGCCGACAGCGGCGGCTGACTGCTTTGTGCTTCCCGCCGTAAGTACGCTCGTGATTCGCCGGCGAGAACCGAGCAGGCCTAGGACGCACGGAGGGCCAATATTGGTGAATATTGGCCTGACCGAGGACGACGGCATGCGACGTGTTCGCAGCCGCGCGAGGCGTGGGCGTACTTACGGCGGGGAGCACTTAGGCAAGAGGTCGCTTCTTGGGCATCCCGGGCCGGCGTGGGAATCCCAGAGGCGTAGGGGCGACCTTTCGGAGCACGACGAGCCCGTCATCGGCGTCCTCGAGCCTCCCGGCGAGCTGCCCTGCGACCCGCGCGACTCGATCGAGGTCTGCGCTTTCGCCGACCCAGAGGATCGCGATGCCTCCCGGTCGAACGAGCGGGAGGCAGAGCTCGGCGGCCACCGGCGGCTTCGCAAGCGCCTTCGCGAGCGCCACGCCGAACGCATCTGTTCTCTGCTCCTCTGCACGGCCGCAGACGACCTCGGCGTTCGGGAGCTCGGCGCTCACTCGTTCGAGGAAGTCGCACTTGCGCCGCTCCGCCTCGAGCAGCGTGAACGCCCTCGCGGGAAGCGCCGTTGCGAGCGGGATCCCGGGTGTTCCGCCGCCCGAGCCCACATCGACCACCGGGCCTGGAGCCGATCGGACGATCGGGACGGCACGCAGCGCGTCGTCTAGCAGGAAGCGGCGGGCCTCCCCGATGTCCGCTATCGCGGTGGCGCCCGGTTCACGGACGACCTCCTCGAGCCAGCGCTCGAGGAACGCCGTCGGCACGTCAGCCCGCGAGGAGCCGGGGGAGCACGACGACGTACCGGTTCGGCTCGGACCCCTCGCTCTCGGTCTCGACCTCCGGGTCGTCCTTCAGCGCCTCGTGCACGATCTTCCGCTCGACCGGAGTCATCGGCTCGAGCTCGATCCGGCGGCCCGTAGCAGAAGCGCGCTGGGCCGATCTCCTGGCAAGCGTCTCTAGCGTCGCCGTCCTGCGCGCTCGATAGCCGGCCGCGTCGACCACGACCTCGTACTCGTCGCCTTGGCTTCGCGCCATGGCATTCGCCAGATACTGGATCGCATCGATCGTCTGGCCGTGCTTGCCGATGAAGAGCCCGAGGTCGACACCCGTGCACGTCACCGTCACGGTTCCGTCGCTTTCGGTGGACGTGGCGGTGACGCTGGCTCCGATCGCCGCAGCGACGCGCTGGACGAAGTCGCGGGCGACATGCGCTTCAGCGGACGGGTCGCCTGCCGCCTGGAGTCCCTGCGCCGAGGCGCTCGCGATCACCTGCGCAGGCGTATACCCGACGCCGAGAAGGCCGCGCTCGCCCTCCGCGACCACCTGGAACTCCACGCTATCTCGATCGAGGCCCGGGACGAGCAGCTCGAGCTCGCGGAGTGCGGCCCACTTCGCTTCGCCGACGGTCTCACCGGTTGCCTCCACACTGACCGTGTCTGCGCTGCTCATCTCCGCGCTCGCCCTCCTCGTTTCCGCTTCACCCTACGCGGCGGGCCGGTTCGAGCGGGGCTACCTCCGTCCTGTGGGCCGCTCGACGCGGTGACAGGAGGCTCCTCTCCGGAGTCCTTGGGCGGCGTTCTGCTCGAGCGCTTGGGTGGCACCACGGGTTTCGGCATGAGTCGCCGCGTGACGATGCCCTGACCCGTCGTCCACAGATTGGTCGTGAGCCAGTAGATCATCAGGCCCGAGGGGAAGCCGAGAATGAACGGAAGAAAGACGATCGGAAGCACCATGATCATGATTCGCTGCGCCTGGCTCTGCATCGACGTCGACATCAGCCACGTCGAAGTGAGCTGGCTCACGACGTAGATGACGATCAGCAACGGTCCCCACGCTTTGACGGTGTCGTCCGTGATGTTCACGAGGCTCAGCCATTCGAGGGAGTGTTGGAACTGCGGAAGCGCCTGGAGCTTTCCGTCGATCATCCCGCAGAAGTCGCCGCGGGTGCAGAAGATCTCCTTCTCGAAGTCGCGCAGCACGAAGAACAGGCCGATGAAGATCGGGATCTGGAGAACGATCGGAAGGCACGATGCGTACGGGTTGATCTTGTTCTCCTTGTAGAACTTCATCAGCTCTTCCGACTGCTTCTGCCGGTCGTGCTTGTAACGCTGTTGGATCGCCTTCATCTCGGGTGCATGGACCTGCAGGCTCTGCATCGAGTGGATCTGGCGGATCGCGACGGGGACGATGAGGATCCGCACGATCACAACGAGCGCGACGATCGACCAGGCCCACGTGAGCCCCGCCGTCTCGTGCAGCCAGACAAGAACCTCCGTAAGGACGTTCTCCAGCGGGGTGAGAAGGCCGCCGACGATCACGTCCGCGCCTTCCCGGAGCGAATCAACGGAAATAGCGACTGGTCGCGCGCGTAGTCGACCCCACCGTGGCTCCATGGGTTGCAGCGCACCAGGCGCCAGCCGGCAAGGACGGCCCCGCGGAGGAGCCCGTACTCACGCAGCGCGTCGATCGCGTACCGCGAGCAGCTCGGGTGGTACTTGCACGTTCCTGCCGGAGTCAAGAGGCCGAACGTCCAGCGCCAGGCATGGACGAGCGCGATCGCGAGGTACCTCACGCGCGCACCCTTGCGAGCACGTCAGAGATCTCACCGAGAAGCCACTCACGGCCGCGCGTCTCCGCGGGCTCTACGAGACCTGGGCGTGCCGCCAACACGTAATCGTGGCCAGGTGGAACCGCGTCGAGGAGCTCGCGCCAGGCCTCTCGCAGCAGTCGCTTGACCCGGTTTCGAGCGACCGCCGAGCCCACGGAGCGCGGAACCGCGAGACCGAGACGCGGCGCTCCGTCGAGATCCTCGTCCCGCGGAAACCAGTGCAACACGAGGTAGCGGGTCGAAGCGGACTGACCGCGGCGGTAGACGATGTCGAAGTCCCGTGAACGGGAGAGCCGGTTCCTGCGCTGCACGGGCGGCGCGCCTCAGGCCGAGAGGCGCTTGCGCCCTCTCGCGCGACGCCGCTTCAGGATGGCGCGGCCGCCGCGCGAAGCCATTCGCGCTCTGAATCCGTGTCGCCGTTTCCGACGACGTACATTCGGTTGGTAGGTTCGTTTCACGTCGTCTTAGCTCTCGGCGAGATATTGGGGCTCCGGCGAGCGGCCAGTATAGATGACCCGCCTTGGCCGCAGTTTTCCACAGGGTATGGAGTGGGCGGCTGACCGCGAAATCGCTGCTCCGTGAGCTTGGCCGTTGTCCGCTACGCGAACAGTGGCGATATCGTCCACAGATGTGGAAAGGGGTGTGGAACCCACGAAATCCCTGCAAATACCGAGGATTTTCATCCACAGGCCGCCCTGCGAGCGCATTGAGTCGCGGCTCGTACGGTGCTATGCTCGCCCCTTCTACGACCCGAGCTAGCGCGAGGACGGGTGGAGCACACGAGCAAGATGACAGCCGAAACCCTCTGGGAGTCGATTGCAGGACGACTCAGGGAGGCGCTGACCGAGACGACCTACGAGACGTGGTTCGGGCATGTGAGCTCGATCTCGCTGCGGGACCACACGCTCGTGGTCGAGGTTCCCAACGACTTCACCCGGGACTGGATCCAAGGCCACTTCTCCGACTTCGTGACGGGCGCTGCGCGCGAAGCGCTCGGGCGAGACGTGGTCGTGTCGTTCGCCGTTGCCGAGAGCCTGACCGCGGCGCCCTCCGCTCCGCGGAGCGTCGTCCGGCACGACGATGTCCGCGGCCGCGACTCGGAGCTCCCCTATCGGGACACACCGGAGGTCGAGCTCAACCCGAAGTACACGTTCGACCTCTTCGTGATCGGGTCGTCCAACCGCTTTGCCCATGCCGCCGCGCTTGCCGTCGCAGAGGCGCCGGCGCAGGCCTACAACCCGCTCTTCATCTACGGCGGAACCGGTCTCGGCAAGACGCATCTCCTGCAGGCCATCGGTCACTACGTCCGCCAGCACTCGCGCCGGCTGACCCTGCGTTACGTCACGAGCGAGACGTTCATGAACGACTTCATCGACTCGCTCCGCGACAAGCGGATCGAAGGGTTCAAGCGCCGGTACCGGAACTACGACATCCTCCTCATCGACGACATCCAGTTCTTCGAGGGGAAGGAGCGCATCCAGGAGGAGTTCTTCCACACGTTCAACTCGCTCTACGAGGGCGGCGCGCAGATCATCATCTCCTCAGATCGCACTCCCCGCGAGATCGCGACGCTCGAGGAGCGGCTGCGTTCGCGCTTCGAGTGGGGGCTGCTCACGGACATCCAGGCGCCGGATCTCGAGACACGGATCGCGATTCTCCGCAAGAAGGTGAATACGGAGCGGATTGCGGTCACCGATCCCGAGGTGCTGACGTTCATCGCGAGTCGCGTCTCATCGAACATACGGGAGCTCGAAGGGGCGCTCACCCGCGTCGTCGCGTTTTCCTCGTTGACGGACCGTTCGATGACGGTCGATCTTGCAGAGCACGTGCTCAAGGACGTCTATCCGCAGGGAGCGGCGGCGCCGGAGGTCACGATCTCACGGATTCAGGAAGCGGTGTCGCAGCGGTTCGGCGTCACGCTCGACGAGCTCGTGAGTCCCCGCCGCTCTCAGGCAGTCGCGTATCCACGCCAGGTGGCCATGTACCTCTCACGCGAGCTCACCGACTCGTCCTTGCCCAAGATCGGCAAGGAGTTCGGGGGACGCGACCATACAACTGTGATTCACGCGAAGGACAAGATCACGCGGCTGATCAGAGAGGATCGGTCGGTGTACAACCTTGTGCAAGAACTGACCGCCCGCATCAAGCAGGCGCGATGATTCTGGGGGTCCATGCGCAGACCTTCGAACACCGTGTGGAAGCGGCGAGTACTTTCCACCGGTCTGATCCACGGCTGTTTTCCCCGCATCTCCGGCACAATCACCCTGTCATCCCCGTGATCCACACTTCTACTACTGCTACGAGCTCTTTTTAACCTATGAACACAGACATAGCTTCCGAAACGGCACTTCGCGCGACGTGCTCCCGCAGCGAGCTTGCGTCCGCGCTGGCTGTCGTCGCCCGTGCGGTCTCCAGTCGTGGTGCCGTACAGGTGCTGAGCGGGATTCTTCTGCAAGCGGACGAGGGACGTCTGACGCTCGCCGCGACCGACATGGAGATCTCGCTGCGAACGTCGATCGCGGGCGAGGTCACAGGCGAGGCGGCAGTCGTCGTGCCCGGAAGGCTGCTCACGGATCTCGTAAGGCTTCTCCCCGACGATTCCGTGACGCTGACGCATGACGAGGGCGACGGCGTGTTGCAGATCGTCTCGGGTAGCCACTCGTCGAGGCTGAACATCTTCAGCGCCGAGGACTTCCCGCGCCTGCCACCGCTCGATGTGCCGCTGCAGCAAATCGACGCCGCGGCGCTCCTGGAGACGATCGACAAGGTCGGTCGCGCGGCCTCGCGAGACGAATCTCGTCCGGTTCTCACAGGGGTCCTCGTCCGCTTCGAGGGCGACCGCTTGATCATGGCTGCGACCGACTCGTACCGGCTCGCGGTCAAGGAGACGACACTCGGCGCCGCGGCGCCGGATCTCGACGCGATCATCCCGGCTCGCGCTCTACAGGAGCTCGCCCGCCTGGCGGCGGGGGTCGAGCACGTGGAGCTCGGCGTCCACGAGAACTACGTGATCTTCTCGTCGGGTGACGCATGGCTGACGAGTAGGCGGATCGACGGGCAGTTTCCGAACTACAAGCAACTCATTCCCGAGACGTTCGAGGCCGAGATCCCGATCCGGCGCGAGGCGCTTCTCGAGGTGGTTCGTCGTGCAGGAGTCATGGCGCAGCGCAACGCTCCGCTCCGCTTGCGATTTGCCGAGGGTGAGCTGACGATCTCGGCGCAGACCCAGGATGTCGGCGAGGCGACCGAGTCGCTTCGGATCGACTTTGCCGGCGAGGAGATCGAGATCGGCTTCAACCCGGACTTCCTTCGAGACGGTCTCGAGGCCGTGGCGAGCGACACGATCCAGCTCCAGCTCATCAACCGCCTGCGCCCCGGGCTCATCTCAGCGCCCGACGAGAGCTTCTGGTACCTGATCATGCCCATCCGGCTCGCGGGCTGATCGTCCGCGAGGTCACGCTCCGGGAGTTCCGTTCGTACCCGAGCCTCGAGCTCGGTCTCGAGCCCGGGGTCGTGCTTCTCCACGGCCCCAACGGCGCCGGCAAGACGAATCTCCTCGAGGCGCTGCACGTCGGAACGCAAGGCTTCTCCCCTCGCACGCGAAGCGACGCGCAGATGGTTCGGTTCGGCGCGGCGGCGGGCAGAGTGACCCTCCGGGGAACGAATACAGACACCACGTTCGAGGCAGACGTCGTCCTGGCGACGCGCGAGGCACGTCGCGCACAGCTGAACGGCGAACGTCTTTCGTCCGCCGAGCGGCTCCGGCACGAGCTCCGTGCGCTCGTGTTCACGCCGGACCGGCTCGCCGTCGTGAAGGGCATGCCGGCCGTCAGACGGGCGTACGTGGATCGAAGCCTGGGCCGGCTCGTTCCTGCGAGAGCCCCGCTTCCGATCGAGTACGCCGCCGCGGTCGGCCAGCGAAATGCAGGCCTTCGTCGCGTGCGTGCAGGCAGCTCGTCTCTGGACGCGCTCGAGCCGTGGACGGAGCGGGTCGTCACCCTGGGCGCCGCGCTGGTGCTCGCGCGCCGCGAAGCCGTCGAACTTCTGTCCGAGCCATTTGGAGAGATCGCGGACCAGCTCGGGCTCGCATCGGCGACGCTCGGATACGACGGCCAGGCGCCGAGCGTGTTCGAGCTCGACTCGCGGCTCGATCGCGATCTCGAGCGCGGGCTCACCGGCGCGGGCCCACACCTTCACGACGTGGCGCTGGAGGCGGGCGGACGCGAGCTTCGCTCCTTCGGCTCGCAGGGCGAGCAGCGGATCGCGGTCCTCGCCCTCGTGCTGGCGGAGGCTACGGTCTTGCGAACGCGGACGGGCTCGGCTCCGCTCGTGCTCCTCGACGACGTCCTCTCGGAGCTCGACGGCGATCGCCGCCGAGCGCTGGCCGCGATCGTCTCGAACGGCGGCCAGACGGTGATTACGGCCACGGCTGCAGCGGCGCTCCCGGCCGAGCCGGCCCAGTCGCTTGCGGTCACGCCGGGCGCGGTTCGGTAATGGATCGCATCGGAAGCGAGGTCGAGCGGGAGCTCGCCCGAGGCGGAAGCCGAGACGCGCTCCCGTTGGCGGCGATCACGGCTGCCTGGCCGGCGGCGGTGGGCGAGACCGTGGCGCGCCAGGCCTGGCCGTTGCGCCTGGGTCGAGACAGGACGCTTCACGTTGCGACGTCCTCCGCGACGTGGGCGTTCGAGCTCGACCGGCTCGGGAGCGAGATCCTCGAGCGCCTCGCGGGCGAGCTCGCGGCAGGCCAGGCGCCGGCAGGGCTTCGGTTCGCCGTAGGTCCTGTTCCCGAGTCGGGAGCGATCGTCGAGACGGCCCGCGCTGCCTCCCCTACCCAGCCCACCCCGACGCCCGAGGAAGCCGCTGCCGCAGACGCCGCGGCAGCCGCAATCGATGATTCGGAGCTGCGCTCGCTCGTCGCTCGAGCGGCTCGGGCGAGCCTGGCCAGGGCTCGGTCCGGCCGCCATTTCTGATAGACTCTCTCGGCCCCGCAATATGGCTATTTGCAGGGCTTTTTTGATGGCCGAAGCAGCCTACACCGCAAAAGACATCACTGTCCTCGAGGGCCTCGAGCCGGTCCGGCTACGTCCCGGAATGTACATCGGCTCGACGGGCGCGCGAGGCCTCCATCACCTCGTCTACGAGGTCGTCGACAACGCCGTCGACGAGGCGCTCGCGGGCCGGAACGACCTCGTCGACGTCACGATTCACCCCGACAACTCGGTGACCGTCGTCGACGCGGGCGCCGGCATTCCGGTCGACGTGATCCCGGAGCAGGGACTGCCGGCGCTCACCGTCGTCCTGACGAAGCTGCACGCAGGCGGGAAGTTCGGAGGGGAGGGTTACAAGGTCTCCGGAGGCCTCCATGGTGTCGGCGTGTCGGTCGTGAACGCGCTCTCGGAGTGGCTTTCCGCCGAGGTGCGCCGGGACGGCAAGGTCTATCGACAGGAGTTCGCCCGCGGCGAGCCGACCGCCGACATGCAGACGGTCGGTGTCGCTTCCAAGGATGAGTCCGGGACGACGATCTCGTTCCTCCCCGACCCCGAGGTGTTCGACGAGACCGAGTTCGACGCTGCGACGCTCCTCCAGCGGCTGCGCGAAACGGCATTTCTGACGCGCGGCCTCCGGATCGTGCTCCGCGACGAGCGCGCCGGCGGCCGGACCGACGAGTTCCACTACGAGGGCGGGATCAAGGACTTCGTCGCGCACGTCAACGAGGCGAAGGACCCGGTGCACAAGCACATCGTGTACTTCGAGGGCGAGAGCGACGAGGGCGCGGTCGAGGTCGCGATGCAGTGGAACAGCTCGTACGTCGAGTCGGTCTTCTCGTTCGCGAACAACATCAACACGACGGAGGGCGGCGCGCACCTCCAGGGCTTCCGCGCGGCGCTCACCCGGACGCTCAATCAGTACGCGCGCCAGGAGGGGCTCCTGAAAGAGAAGGACGACAACCTCGAAGGCGAAGACGCGCGCGAGGGGCTCGCGGCCGTCATCTCGGTGAAGCTCCAGAACCCGCAGTTCGAGGGTCAGACGAAGACGAAGCTCGGTAACCCGGGAATCGCCGGGCTCGTCGAGAAGATCGTCAACCAGCGCCTCGGCGAGTTCCTCGAGGAGAACAAGACCGAGGCCCGGCAGATCGTCTCCAAGGCGATCGCGGCTCGTAATGCCCGGCAAGCGGCGCGGAAGGCACGCGAGCTCACGCGCCGCAAGAGCGCTCTCGAGAACGCCTCACTTCCGGGCAAGCTCGCCGACTGCACGATCAAGGATCCGGAGTCCGCCGAGCTCTTCATCGT
>JBOHBA010000080.1:0-5172 GCA_050698095.1 Gaiellaceae bacterium | reverse complement strand
GACTGGATCGTCACGATCGTCGGAGCCGTCGCGATCGTGCTCGGGATCAAGGCGTACGTCGTCAACCCGTACAGGATTCCGACCTCTTCGATGGAGCCGACGTTCCATTGCGCGCGTCCTGGCGATGGTTGTGAGACGCGCTTCTCGGACAGAGTGCTTGCCAACCGGTTCATCTACCACTTCCGCGATCCGCGCCGCGGCGAGATCGTCGTCTTCGACACGCCGCCGAGAACGAAGCCCGCCTGTGACGCCGGCGGGATTTTCGTGAAGCGAATCATCGGCCTTCCACGGGAAACGGTGCAGATACGGCTGCGGCGCGGAGTTGGACACGTCTACATAGACGGGACGCGTCTGGAGGAGCCGTACATCGACCACGATCGACGTGACAGAGGTCCCGAGAAGGCGTACAAAGTGCCCTCGGGCCAGTACTTCGTGATGGGCGACAACCGTTCGCGATCGTGCGACTCGCGGATGTGGGGCCCCGTGCCGCGCGAGAATCTCATCGGCCCCGTGTTCATGACCTACTGGCCGCCTAAGCGGATCTCGTTCCGCTGATGGCCTCGTCCGTGTAGGGGCGAGATATATCTCGCCCCTACGGCCACGGTCGTCCGCTAGCATGCACCGGCCTTCCGGCCGCTTCCTCTGCGATGAACACGACGATCGAGAGCCTCGAGCAGCGCCATCTGCGCACGGACCTGCCTCAGTTCAAGGCGGGGGACACGCTGCGCGTCCACTTCAAGGTGATCGAGGGCAACCGGCAGCGCATCCAGGTCTTCGAGGGCATCTGCATCAAGCGGCAGGGCTCGCAGTTCCGGGAGACGTTCACGGTCCGCAAGCAGTCGTTCGGCGTGGGTGTCGAGAGGACGTTCCCGCTGCACTCGCCCAAGATCGAGAAGCTCGAGGTCATGGCGATCGGCGACGTGCGCCGCGCAAAGCTCTACTACTTGCGCAAAAGAGTGGGGAAAAAGGCGCGCGTCCGGGAGCTCCGGCAGAGCCGATAAGTATCCTCGGCCGCATGGCTCGATCCAGCGGCCAGCGACTCCTCGGGTTCGATCGACGACTCGGTGTCCGCTTCGTGGCGGGGGCAGACGAGGCAGGGCGCGGTTCGCTCGCCGGACCGCTCGTTGTCGCCGGGGTGCTCCTCGACTACGAGCTCCTGCGTGGAGCGCGCGTGCGGCAGCTCGCGGCGCTGAACGACTCGAAGCAGGTCTCGCCCGAGGAGCGCGAGCTGCTGTTTGAGTCGGTCGGCGCGTGTGCTTCGGCCATCAGCGTGCGAATCGTGCCGTCGAGCGAGATCGACAGGTCAGGCCTCCACCGCTCCAACCTCGCAGGCCTGCGCGCCGTTCTGGGAGATCTATACCCACCTGCAGACACGTGTCTCGTCGACGGTTTCCGGCTCGGCCCGGCGGCACCGCCTCATCGGGCTGTGATCGACGGCGACGCGCGGAGCGCGGCGATCGCAGCGGCGTCGATCGTTGCCAAGGTGGTGCGAGACCGGGTGATGCGGCGGCTCGACGCGCTCTACCCGCGGTACGGCTTCGTTTCTCATGTCGGATACATCACGCCTGCACATTCCGAGGCCGTGCGCGCTCACGGGCCTTCGGAGCTGCACCGCCGCTCTTTCCAGGCCGCCTGCTACGAAGCGTCCGCCATCGAAGCGGCGTGAATCGCGGAGAGCGCCGCGCCCTCCGCCACTATCGGCTCCGCGGGTACCGACTTCTCGACTCCAACGCGCGAGTTGGTCGGTACGAGCTCGATCTCGTCCTGCGGCGCGGTCGGCGGCTGCTCGTCGTCGAGGTGAAGGAAAAGGGCGGCGCGGCGTACGGGGATCCGCTGGAGATGATCGACGAGGAGAAGGTGCGGCGCGTGGCGGCCGGCGGATTTGCCTGGCTCGCGAAGCACCCCGAGCTCGCCGGGCTCGAGCTCGAGTTCGAGGCCGCGGGCGTTCGCGGCCGGCGGGTCGAACGAGTCCCGCTCGCGTAGGACCGCACTCGCGGCCGTCGAACGTGGCTGCATGGCGTCGACACAGGCAGTGCTCTACGCGGAGCTTGCGGACTATCTTCAGCTTTCGTGGACGGAGGCCGAGCTCCCCGAACGGGAGCGGACGAAGCACGTACACCGGCTGCACCCGTACCTCGGCAAGTTCGTCCCGCAGCTCGTCGAGGCGCTGCTCGGACGCTATGTCCGTCCCGGTGGACGCGTGCTCGATCCCTTCGCAGGGTCGGGAACGACGCTCGTGCAGGCGCTCGAGTCTGGATACGACGCGGTCGGGGTGGACATCGCCGCATTCAACGCGCTGCTGATGCGCGTGAAGACCGCGCGCTACGAAGCGCTCCAGCTGGAGACCGAGCTTCGCGACGTGCTCACGCGGCTCGGACGATCCCAACAGCGCGGGCGCGGTTACGTGAAGGACTGGTACGCGCCAGAAGCGGCGGCCGAGCTACTCCACTTCCGATCCCTCGTCGACGACTACGAGAACGCGGACGTGCTTCGTGTCGTTCTCGCGCGGGCCGCCCGGTCCGCTCGGCTGACGACGCATTTCGATCTCGAGTTCCCCCAGGCCCCGCAACGTGAGCCGTACACGTGCCACAAGCACCGGCGGACATGTCGACCCGTTCAGGAGGCGAACAAGTTCCTCGCGCGTTATCTCCTCGACACGCTCGGGCGCCTGAAGGAATTCCAGCGCGTTCGCGACCGGTCGCGACAGGCGCAGGTGATCCATGGCGACTCCCGCGACATCCGACTCGACGGAGACTTCGACGGGATCGTCACGTCGCCCCCTTATCCGGGCCTCATCGACTACCACGAGCAGCACCGCTACGCGTATGAGCTGCTCGGGCTCGACGACCGCCGCGAGCGCGAGCTGGGCGCCGCTACTCGCGGGACGAGCCGGGCCGCTCTCCAGGCGTACGTGAACGGGATCTCCGAAGTCTTCGGGCGTTGTGGAGACGCGCTGGCGCCTGGCGCACCGGTCGTCGTCGTCGTCAACGATCGGCGTGAGCTGTACCCCGAGATCCTCGGGCGCAGCGGGCTTCGCCTCGTCGATCGTCTCGAGCGGCACGTAAACCGCCGCACCGGGCGGCGCGCGGGGGAGTACTTCGAGTCGATTCTCGTGGCGGTAAGGGAAGGGTAAGGATTGCCCCTGTGACAACAGGGCCAGCCGGTGGGAGGGGTAGCCTGGCCGTCGAATCCACCGAAAGGGGATCGACATGCGTACGCTTCTTCGCCGGCCCTCGCCGGCCATGGTCGTAGCGTGCCTGGCGCTGCTCGTCGCGCTCGGCGGAACAAGCATCGCGGCGGTGAGTCAGCTCGTCCCGAGGAACAGCGTGGGAACGGCCCAGCTCCAGTTCGGCGCGGTGACGAATCAGAAGATCAGGAACAACGCGATCAATTCGGCGAAGATCGCGAACCGGTCGCTTCTCAGGTCGGACTTCGCAGTGGGTCAGCTTCCGGCTGGGCCCGTCGGGCCCCAGGGGCCTGCCGGCCCGACGGGTGCGGCGGGCGCTGCCGGCGCGGCAGGCCCGGCGGGCGTGATCGGCACGATCACGGTCAGGTCGTCCTCGGCACTCGTGGACGGCGGTACTGCGGAGAACAGCGCGTACAACAGCGTGCGCGTCACAGCGCTCTGCCAGGGCAACGAGCGGGCGATCTCGGGGGGCACGTCGTGGAGTGACGACACCGCGGGCCGCGAGCTCATGACCGGCGAGCTCGAGCCGCAGCTCAACGCCCAGAATCAGGTGATCGGCTTCCTCGGGGTCGGCTTGAACGACAGCGGGAACTCGAGCACGTTCACCGTGCACGCGCTCTGCTACACGCCCTGAGCAACTTGTAGCTCTCTTGGTGCGAAGGCGTTGCTCACGCGACGCCTTTGCACCCGTACCGTCGCTGAGTGCTCGCACGCGCGGTCACTCATGCCCTCGTCGGACTCGAGCCGCGGAAGGTGGAGGTCGAGGCTCACCTGCAGCCCGGTGTTCCCGGCTTCGCGATCGTCGGGCTCGCAGATCGCGCATGTCAGGAGGCGAAGCATCGGGTCCGCAGCGGCGTCGTGTCGGCGTCGCTCGAGTGGCCGCTGAACCGGCGGATAACGGTCAATCTTGCGCCGGCAGCTCTGCGGAAAGAGGGATCGGGCTTCGATCTGCCGATCTCGCTCGCGGTTCTGGCCGCGAACCGTCAGCTCCCGCCCGAGCGACTCGCGGACCACGCGGCGGTCGGCGAGCTCGCGCTCGACGGGCGGATTCGCCCCGTTACCGGCACGCTTGCAGTCGCCGAAGGAGCGCGCCGAGCCGGGCTGCGCCGCATCGTCTGCGCGGCCGAATCCGCACCGGAAGCCGCGCTCGCGGGCATCGAGCCCGTCCCCGTGCGGCACCTCGCCGAGGTGGTCGCCTACTTTCGCGGCGAGATCGACGTGCCGGTCTTCGAGCCGTTGTCGGACGACGTCCTCGAAGGAACAGCCGGTCCGGATCTCGAGGACCTGCGCGGTCAGGAACGAGCTCGGCGAGCGCTCGAGATCGCCGCCGCAGGCGCGCACAATCTCCTGCTTGCCGGCCCTCCCGGCACGGGGAAGACGATGCTCGCCCGGCGGCTGCCCGGCGTCCTTCCGCCGCTCACTCGGTCGGAGGCGCTCGAGGTGACGCGCATCCACTCGGTGGTGGGTCTCTTGCCGCCCGACCGGCCGCTCGTGGCCGTGCCGCCGTTTCGGGCTCCCCATCATGGTGCCTCGGCGCCGGCGGTCGTCGGAGGCGGGCCGAGTCCCCGCCCGGGCGAGGTCTCGCTCGCGCACTGCGGAGTCCTGCTGCTCGACGAG
The DNA here is from genome assembly GCA_050698095.1 of Gaiellaceae bacterium. Lineage (GTDB taxonomy): Bacteria > Actinomycetota > Thermoleophilia > Gaiellales > Gaiellaceae > GMQP-bins7. The sequence goes on along the minus strand of JBOHBA010000080.1, from coordinate 368 downwards.
CTCCCCGAGTTCCCGCGCTCGGTGCTCGAAGCGCTTCGACAGCCGCTCGAGGACGGCGTCGTCGCCGTCTCCAGAGTCGGCGGCCACGCGCTCTTCCCCGCGCGCTTTCAGCTCGTCGGGACGATGAACATGTGCCCCTGCGGCGGACGTGGCGATCCCGCCGTCGAGTGCGGCTGCACGGCTCAACGCCTCGCCGCGTACCGGGAGAAGCTCTCGAAGGCGCTGCTCGATCGCTTCGACCTCGCCGTCGCGATGCCGCGCCCGCGAGCGGTGGAGCTTGCAGCCGCTCCGGGAGAGCTGTCCGCAGATGTGCGTGAGCGCGTCATCCGTGCGAGAGAACGTCTGCAGACGGCACTTCCGCCGCGGAC
>JBOHBA010000079.1:0-10879 GCA_050698095.1 Gaiellaceae bacterium | reverse complement strand
ACATCGCGAAGGAGAGCTCCGAGGATCCGGGAAGCAAGGACTCGGGCGGCAAGCTCACGGTCTCGCGAGGCCAGACGGTGCCCGAGTTCGACAAGATGTCGTTCGAGCTCGACGAAGGTGAGCTGTCCAAGCCCGTGAAGACCCAGTACGGGTTCCACGTCATCGAGGCTCTTTCGCCCGTGCGCCCCGCGAAGACGACGCCGCTCGGCGAGGTGAAGGCGTCGATTCGCGCGACCCTGTCGCAGGAGAAGCGCAACGAGGTCATGTCGGCGTGGGTCGAGGATCTCCGCAAGAAGTACGACGGCAAGGTCAGCTACGCGGCCGGCTACGAGCCGCCGGAGATACCCGAGGCGCCCACCGAGACCCAGTAGGGTCTCCGGTCGATGAGCCTCGCCGAGGCGCTACTCGACCTCCAAGACCTGACTCGGCAGCTTCGCCGGGAGTGCCCTTGGGATCGCGAGCAGACCGCTCGGACGATCGTGCCGCATACGGTCGAGGAGGCGTACGAGGTCGCCGAGGCTGCGCTTGCAGATGACGTCGTCGAGCTTCGTGGCGAGCTCGGCGACCTGCTCTTTCAGGTCTATTTCCTGGCCCTTCTCCTCGAGGAGAAGGGCTTAGGGGGCTTGGAAGACGTCGCCCGGGGCGTTCACGAGAAGCTGGTACGTAGACACCCGCACGTCTTCGGCGACGCCGAGGTCGCTAACGCAGGCGCTGTGCGCCTGCGCTGGGAAGAGTTGAAGACCGAGCAGGAGGGGCGGGCGGGCATCTTCCACGACGTTCCCGAAGCGCTCCCCGCGCTGCTCCACGCGCGCAAGGTGCAACGACGGGCGGCCACCGTCGGCTACGACTGGCCCGACCTCGAAGGGCCGTTCGCGAAGGTGCGCGAGGAGATCGACGAGCTCCTCGCGGCCGTCTCGCTCGCGGGCGTGCCGTCGCCCGAGACGGAGGCCGATGCCGCGACGTTCCACGAGGTCGGCGACGTCCTGTTCACGGTCGTGAACGTCGCGCGGAAGCTCAACGTCGATCCGGAGCTCGCGCTGCGCGCGACGACGCGTCGCTTCACCGGCCGGATCGAGCGGGCCGCCGAGCTGGCGGCCACGGATGGGGCCGACTGGCGCGCGCTCGATCTCGAGGCTCAAGACGAGTACTACGAGCGCGCGAAGGAGCTGCTGACGTGAGTGCCATCGCCCACGTTCACGCGCGCCAACTCCTCGACTCGCGAGGCAACCCTGCGCTCGAGGTCGACGTCCGGCTTTCCTCGGGGGCGTTCGGGCGTGCCGCTGTTCCTTCCGGTGCATCCACGGGCGAGCACGAGGCGGTCGAGCTCCGCGACGGCGACCCAGGCGCGTACCTCGGCAAGGGTGTTCTGACCGCTGTCGCGAACGTGAACGGCGAGATCGCGGCTGCGATCGCCGGGTTCGACGCGGCCGACCAGCGCCGTCTCGACGAGCGGCTGATCGAAGTGGACGGGAGTGCGAACAAGAGCCGCCTGGGTGCGAACGCGATTCTCGGCTGCTCGCTCGCGGCGGCGAAGGCGGCGGCTGCGCACGCGGGGCTGCCGCTGTACCGGTGGATCGGCGGCGCGGAATCTCGAACGCTGCCGGTGCCCATGATGAACGTCATCAACGGCGGCGCGCACGCGCAGAACCGCCTCGATCTGCAGGAGTTCATGGTCGTCCCGTTCGGCGCCTCGACGTTCTCCGAGGCGTTGCGAATCGGCGCCGAGGTGTTCCATCGGCTCAGGGCCGTCCTGCACGAGAGAGGCTTGGCGACCGGGGTCGGTGACGAAGGCGGCTTCGCGCCCGATCTGGCTTCAACCGAGGAGGCCATCGCAGCCGTGCTCGAGGCGGCCGAGCGCGCGGGGCACCGCGAGCGCGTCGGGATCGCGCTCGACCCGGCCGCGAGCGAGGTGTTCCAGGGCGGTAGCTACGAGCTTCCGGGAGAAGGCCGCACGCTCGATCCACGAGCCATGATCGACTTCTACGCGGGGCTCGCTGATCGCTTTCCGATCCTCTCGATCGAGGACGGGCTCGACGAGAACGCCTGGGGCGACTGGAAGGCGCTCACCGAGTCGCTCGGCGATCGCGTGCAGCTGGTCGGGGACGACCTCTTCGTCACGAACGTCGAGTTCCTCCGGCGCGGGATCGCGGAGGGGGTCGGCAACGCGATCCTCGTGAAGGTGAACCAGATCGGCACGCTCACCGAGTCGCTCGACGTCATCGAGCTCGCGCGGAGCGCGGGGTATGCAACCGTCATCTCGCATCGCTCCGGCGAGACCGAGGACACGACGATCGCGGATCTCGCGGTCGCCGTGAACGCGGGTCAGATCAAGACCGGCGCGCCCTCGCGGACGGATCGAGTCGCGAAGTACAACCAGCTCCTCCGTATCGAGGAGGAGCTCGGCGGCAAGGCGGTCTATCCGGGGCTTGCCGCCTTCCGCGCCAGATAGCCTGCGGCGCGTGACGAGACACGACCGCCGGACGAAGATCGTGGCCACGCTCGGTCCGGCGTCGTGCAACGAGGAGACGCTCGGCCGCCTCGTCGAGGCCGGCATGGACGGCGCGCGGCTCAACTTCTCGCACGGCAGCCATTCCAGCCACCGCGAGAACGCCGACTGCGTGCGTCGCGTTCAGGCTGCTGCGGGGCGGTCGCTCGCGCTGATCGCGGATCTCCAGGGGCCGAAGATTCGAATCGGCGACCTCGCTGCGCCCGTCGAGCTCGAAGCGGGGGGCTCGATCGTCGTGGCCGGGGAAGAGTCCTGCCGCGACGGAGACCTCCCAGTCGCGCCAGACGTGCTGGGATCGGTGCTCGAGCCCGACGACGAGATCCTCATCGACGACGGGCTGGTTCGGCTCCGTGTCGAGCGCGTCGAGGGCGCGAGGGCGCTGTGTCGCGTCGTGACACCCGGTGTTGTCCAGCCGCACAAGGGCGTCAACATCCCCGGTGTCCCGCTTCCGGTCCCCTCGCTCACGGAGAAGGACCTCGCCGATCTCGAGTTCGCGCTCGAGCTCGGTGTGGACTACGTCGCCCAGTCGTTCGTCCGCTCGCACACCGACGTCGCCGCGCTGAAGTCCAGGATCGAGGCGGCCGGGTCGCAGGCGTGGGTCATTGCGAAGATCGAGCTGAAGGAGGCCGTGACCGCGCTCGACTCCATCCTCGACGTGGCGGACGCGGTGATGATCGCCCGCGGAGATCTCGGGGTCGAGATCGGCGCCGCCGAGGTTCCGCTCCTGCAGAAGAAGATCATCCTCGCGGCGCTCGATCGCGGGAAGCCGGCGATCACGGCGACTCAGATGCTCGAGACGATGGTGCACCGCCCGGAGCCGACGCGCGCAGAAGCTTCCGACGTCGCGAACGCCATTCTCGACGGAACCTCCGCGCTGATGCTCTCCGCCGAGACCGCCGTCGGCGAGCACCCGATCGAAGCGGTCAAGACCATGGCGAGCATCGCTCGTGCCGTCGAGCCGAGCCTGGGCTACCGGCATCAGCTTCCCGCCGCGTCGGACGAGCCGACCGTGGGCCGTGCGATGTCGAATGCCGCCTGCGATCTCGCCGAAGCGCTCGGCGCGAAGGCGATCCTCGTTCCCACGTTCACCGGCCGTACGGCGTCGGCCGTCGCGCGTCTTCGCCCTCGGCGTCCTGTCGTCGCTCTCACGCACGTCGTCACGTCGCTGCAGCACATGGCCATCGAATGGGGAGTGACTCCGCTCGAGATTCCTCAGGCCGAAGACGTCGAAGACCTGTGGCGGAGCTCGATCGAGGCTGCCCGGACGGCAGGCATCGTCGAGACGGGCGACCGGGTCGTGCTCACCGCGGGCACCGCGGTGAACATCCCCGGCTCGACCAACGTCATCAAGGTCGACAGCGCCTAAGTCTGTTACAAGAACGAGGGTCGCCGGTGTGAAGGGGCGAGCGCCCGGGCGTAGAACCTGGCCTCGTGGCAGGGAGGGCGAAGGCGCCAGCGAGGAGGACGAAGACGCGGCCGGGCATCCGGCGTCGCCGCGTGCGCCTGCTCTGGGCCGTCGCCATTCTCGGAGTCGCCGTGTACCTCTACTACCGACCGCTTGCGACCTACCTCGAGACCCGCGACGACCTCGCCGCGAGACGTGCGGAGGTCGACGCGCTGAGGATCGCCAGTGCGCAGCTCGAGCTTCGGCTCGTCAACTCGACGAGCGTCGAGGCGACCCAGCGCGAGGCTCGCCGTATGGGGTACGTCCAGCGGGGCGAGCAGCTCTTCGTCGTCAAGGGCATCCCCGCCTGGCGCCAGGCGCGCAGCACCGCCAAGAGCCGCGACTCCTAGCACCTAGTCTTCGAGGCGTGGATGACCGAGCCGTGATCGCACGGCAGCTCGGGCGACAGCCGCGCGCACTTCGGCGTGTTGCCGTGCGTTGCCCGTTCGGCTTGCCGGCGGTGACCGAGCAGGCGCCCTACGACGTGAACGGCGAGCCGTTTCCGACCACGTACTACCTCACCTGTGCGTATCTCGTCGCGGCGCTGGCGCGACTCGAGGCCGCGGGAGGCGTCGAGCGCTGGAGCCGTGCGGCGACGGCAGATGCGACGCTCGCGGCCTCGCTGGCGAGCGCGACTGAGCAGCAGCGCCGGATCCGGCACGAGTTGGTTGGAGATGTCGACACGCGCGACGACGCGGCGTCGCTCGACCTCGGAATCGGGGGCGCGCGGGATCGGGAGCATCTCAAGTGCCTCCACGCCCACGCGGCCTACGCGCTCGCTCGACCGGACTACATCCTCGGCGAGCAGATCCTCGCGGAGGTCCAGCCGCCGTGGCCGCCCGGTGGGTGTTGCTCGGAGGCGCTCCGCGACGCGTCGTGACGCCTGACGTTGAGACCTCGAAGCTCGAGTGGGAGGGCGCATATCGCGCGCTCCAGGAGGCCGCGCAGGATCCGGTGCAGGAGGACGACCTGGTGCGCCAGCTCGAGGTCGTCACGACAGAGCTTCGCCGGCGGGTGGGAGGGACGTACACGCTCGGCGAGCTTGCGACCGAGTACGTCCGTGCCGACGTGTGGACTCGCGACGCGCTCGCACGAGCCGAAGTGCCCGGGTGGCCGCGGACGCTGTCGCTAGTCGAAGGCGCGGCGTTCCATCTGTACGCCCGTGGGGCCGTGGACTACTTGCCGTGAGCATGCTCGAGCGACCCAGCCGCGACCAGCGTCCGCGGGCTCGTCGTCGATCGCCCGTCGTGCGCGGCGCGATCACCGCCCTCGCCCTGGCGCTCGCCTTCCTCCTCGGGATCGCGTTCGCGCGCACCCTCGACGAGCGACCCGAGGACGGCAGGACGGTGACGAGCGTCCGTACGCTCGCGCCTCTGCCGCAGGAGGGGCCGACATCGACGGTCACCGTGACCGTTACCGGCCCGTAGGTGCCTGGCTGAAGCCAGGCACCAGCCTGCGTGGGGAACGGCTCGCGACGACCGGGTGCCTGGCCTAGAGCTCTTCGGACGCTTCGAGCAGCCCGGCGAGGATGATCCCGACCGCGCACGCGAGGCTGATCCAGATCCCGATTCCGCGGCTCGCGAAGAAGAAGCTGTCGGGGATCGAGATGAGACGAACGAGCACGAGGATCGTCGCGACGGAGCCGATGGCGATGGTCACAAGGCTCTCGGGGACAGCCGCAGGCATCGCAACGCCCACCTCCCGGAGCACCATAAGCAGGACTGCTGCGAGCCCGAGGAAGAGGACGATCTTGCCGATCGTGCCCGTGTGCCAGCCGATCACCGAGACCGTCGTTCCCTGGCCCTCGCCCGTGTACCAGCCGGTCAGCGCCGACAGAGCGAGCAGCAGTCCGAGCACGAACGTGAGCCGGCCGCCGAGGCCTGAGATGCCTCCGACGCCGGCGAAACCCATGCGACCGCGTCCTCCGTGGCTCTCCATCGCGTGAAGAATATGCTTCTCGACCGGCTGGACACCCTGCACAGCGCCGAAATCTGTTCTTAGAATCTGATCCGTGGCACATCCTGCACCGACGACTGCGCCCCTGACCGCCGAGGAGGAGGACCCACCCCTCGATCCCGAGGCCGTCGAGCGGGCGTACCGCCTTCATCGCGCACGGCGCGCGGCCAAGGCGAAGCGGCATCGCGAGAAGAAGCGGGCGGGCGTTCGGTTCTGGGTCGTGCTCGCGCTCACGGTGGTCGTGGCCGTGGTGCTGGCCGCACGCACGCTCGGCGAGATCGAGCGCGTGTTCGGACTCTAGGTGGTGGTCGAGAGGCCGGGAAGCCTCTCGCTCGGGGCGCTCGTCTTCGGTGCGGGAATCGGCGCCCTCGCGACCGAGATCACGGCCTCGCGCCTGCTCGCCCCGTACTTCGGCTCGTCGACGATCGTGTGGGCGAACCTCATCGGAATCGTCCTCGCGGCGCTCGCGCTCGGATACTGGCTCGGCGGCCGGATTGCCGACCGGAACCCGAGGCCGCCTCTCCTCGGAGCGATCGTGCTCGTCGCGGCGGTCTGCGTCGCCGCGATCCCGTTCGTCGCGAAGCCGTTTCTCGATCTGACCGTCGAGGGTCTCGACGAGGCGTCGGCGGGCGCCGTTATCGGGAGCTTCGTCGCTGTGCTCCTGCTCTTCGCGCCGCCGGTCGTCCTCCTCGGCATGGTGTCGCCGTTCGCGATCCGGCTCGCTGTGGCGTCGATCGAGACCGCCGGCGCGGTCGCCGGGCGACTGTACGCGCTGTCGACCGCGGGCTCGCTCCTGGGTACGTTTCTGTCCGCCCTCGTGCTCATACCCGCGCTCGGAACCCAGCGGACGTTCCTCGTCATCGCAGCGCTCCTCGCCCTGTCCTCCTGCCTGCTGCTCGGCGCGCGCTACCTGGTCGTCGCGGTCGCGCTGGCGGCTCTCGTGGCCGTGCCGCCCGGCGCGGTGAAGGCGGAAGCGGGGCTCCTGCACGAGGAGACGTCGTACCACCAGTACATCCAGGTCGTCGAGCGCCCCGACGGGAGACGGCTGCTCTCGCTCAACGAGGGCATCGCGGTGCACTCGGTCTGGAGGCCCGACTCGGTTCTCACAGGCGGAGTGTGGGACGCGTTTCTCGCGCTCCCGTCGCTGCTCGATCGTCCTCTCGAGCGGGTGGCGATCCTCGGCAATGCCGCGGGGACGACGGCTCGCGCGCTCGGCATCTACTACCCGGACGCATACGTCGACGGCGTGGAGCTCGACCCCGCGGTCAGCCGCGTCGGGCGCCGGTACTTCGCGATGGACGAGAACCCGCGCCTCACGGTTCACGACGCCGACGCTCGCCCCTACTTGCGCGCGGCCGATCGGCTCTACGACCTGATCGTCGTCGACGCGTACCGCCAGCCCTACGTGCCGTTCTACCTTGCGACCCGCGAGTTTTTCCGGCTCGTTCGCGAGCGCCTCGCTCCGGGCGGGATCGTCGCGCTCAACGTCGCCTCCGTTCCCGACGACGAGCGCCTCGTGCGCGCGATCGGGACAACTCTCGCCGCCGCGCTGCCGCAGGTTCTCGCGTGGCCGGCGCTTCGCTTCAACACGATCGTGCTCGGTCTGACCGAGCCGCTGACTGCGAGCGAGATCGCCCGGCGCCTTCGCCGAGGCCCGGCCGATCTCGCTTCCCTGCGGGAGCTCCTCGCTCGCGACACGCGTCCGGTAGAGCCCGAGGGACGCGTCTGGACCGACGACAGGGCGCCCGTCGAATGGCTCACCGACCGCATGATCGTGTCCTACGCCGCCGAGGGCGGCCGCCTCGAAGAGGACTACCTGCCGACGCGGCCGCGCCCGTGATCTCGCTCGAGCGGCGGGACGGCCGACCGCTCCGCATCGGCCATCGCGGCGCCGCAGCCCTCGCGCCCGAGAACACGCTTCGCTCGTTTCGGGCCGCGGTCGAGGCCGGCGTCGATCTCGTCGAGTTCGACGTCCTCGAGCTCCGCGACCGCGCGCTCGTGATCGCGCACTCGAACGACCTCGCCGAGGTGAGCCATGGCGCCGCGAAGGGCAGCGTGCGCGAGCGGCCCCTCGAAAGCCTCAGGAAGGTCTGCCCCGAGCTGCCGACGCTCGACGAGGCGCTCGCGTTCTTCGCGCACGAGGTCCCGCACATCGGCCTGCACCTCGATCTGAAGACCCGCGGAACGGAGGCCGAGGTCGCCGCCGCGCTCGGGCGCTTCGACTTGCTGGATCGGAGCTTCGTGAGCTCGTTCCACTTCAGCACGGTGCGGAAGCTCGCGCGGATCGCGCCTCGGATACGAGTCGGCATAACCCTTCCACGCAGCGTGCTCGGCGTCACCGAGAGCGGACGCGGCGCACCGATTGCGCGAAGTGCGCTCTGGCTGCTCCGGCGAGTGGCGCCGGTCGCGGCTCCGCTGGCCCTTCCGGCCTCGCGTGCGACGGCGCTCGTCCTGCACCACTCGCTGATCGGTGATTCTGTCGTACGCCGGGCGCACGACCGCGATGCCGCGGTCATCGCGTGGACGGTCGACGACCCGCGTGACCTCGCCCGCGTCGAAACGGCCGGTGTCGACGCGATAGTGACGAACGATCCGCGCATTTTCACGTCTACACTGGAAACGTGAGAATCTGGGCTCGCGCGCTTGTTGCTGGGCTGCTTGCGGCCTGCGCGCTCGTGGGCTTCGCCGCGTCGTTCGCGCTCTCCGGGACGGCCGGAGCAGACCCTGGACAGACGACCTCGACGACCGAGCCCCCGACCACGACGGTGCCTCCGCCGACCGAGCCGCCGATCGAGCCTCCGCCGCCGACGCCTGCGCCGATCGCGTTCGGAGTGGCGATCGGCGGCGTCGCAGTGGGCGGTCTCATGCCGGAGCGCGCCACCACGGTCGTACAGAGAGCATTTGCGCGCCCGCTCGTCCTCGTCGTCAGCCCGACGCGCAGGCTCCGCGTGCGTGCGACCGAGCTCGGCGCGCGTGCGAACGTGCCGAAAGCCGTTCGCAGAGCGCGTCTCGCGCGACCTGGAGCAAACGTTCCGCTCGACGTCCACGTGCCCATCGCACGCGTCCGCGGACTCGTCGAGCGCCTCGGTCGCCAGCTCGACATGAACGCCGTCGAGGCGCGGCTGGTCTTCTCCGGCGCGAAGCCTCGCGCGATCAAGTCCGAGGAGGGTCGGCGCCTCAAGCGCCTCGCGAACTCCCGTGCCGTCCGCTATGCGCTGATGCGGAACACGCGCACCCCGATCCCGCTCGCATTCGACACGCTGAAACCGAAAGTCGACTCGGCCGATCTCGACACGACGGTCGTGGTCATGCGCGAATCGAAGCGTCTCCTCTACTTCGTCGACGGCACGTTCGTCCGCTGGTTCGGCGTCGCGACGGGCCAGTCGGCATACCCGACGCCGCTCGGCAACTACGAGATCGTGACCTTGCAGCGGAACCCTTGGTGGTATCCGCCGCCCTCGAAGTGGGCCGCCGACTCCGATCCGGTTCCGCCGGGACCGGGCAATCCGCTCGGTACGCGCTGGATGGGCATCTCCGCGCCATACGTCGGGATCCACGGGACACCCGACGCCGCGTCGATCGGCTACTCGGCCTCGCACGGGTGCATTCGGATGCGGATCCCGGATGCCGAGTGGCTCTTCCGGCGCGTTGAGCTCGGTACCCCCGTGTTCATCATCGCCAGGTAGCAGCGACGATGGCGCGACGCGCGAAGCTCGTCGCACAGGGCGTGGCCGTGGGGCTCGTCGCGTTGCTGTTCATCCTGCTCGCGTGGGCGCTTCTCACCGAGGAGGGGGGGAACCTTGCGAGGAAGGCGGCGCTCGGCGAGCGTCCTCGAGCGCCCGACTTCACGCTCGAGCGCCTCGACGAGAGCGGCGAGCTCACGCTCTCGTCCCTTCGGGGAAAGGCCGTCGTGCTCAACGTGTGGGCCTCGTGGTGCATTCCGTGCAAGGAGGAGGCGCCCTTCCTCGAGCAGGTGTGGCAGCAGAACGAGAGCCGGGGAGTCGTCGTGGTCGGTCTCGACGCGAAGGACTTCCGGGCGGACGCGCGCAGGTTCATGCGCCGGTTCGAGCTCACCTTTCCGGTCGTGTACGACGGCCCCGGCGATACTCTCGGCGGGTACGGCGTGACGGGCTTTCCGGAGACGTTCGTCATCGACCGCGAGGGAAGAGTCGTCGAGGCGTTCGCGGGCGCCGTCAACGCGAAGGCCGATCGAGCGCGCCTTCGCGCGGCTATCGAGCAGGCGCTGACGTCGTGAGGCTTTGCGCGCTCGCCGTCGCGCTCGGCGCGCTCCTTGGTTCCGGCGTTGCGGCCGCCGCCGCGCCGCCGCCGAACGCGGCCGATCTGGAGGCCGAGCTCGTGTGTCCCATCTGTGCGACCACGTTGGACCAGTCCACCGCCCCGGTCGCGGAGCGGATGAAGACCTTCATCCGCGTGCGAATAGCCGCGGGCGACACGGAGCAGGAGATCAAGGCCGCGCTCGTCGCCGACTTCGGGCCCGGTGTGCTGGCAACTCCGTCCAAGAGCGGCTTCGGGCTCCTCGCGTGGCTCCTGCCGCTTGCGGCGCTCGTCGTTGGAGCCGCGTCCGTGGGACTGCTGATCCGCTCGTGGAGCCGGCGCCGAGGCGCGGCGCCGGAGGACGAGCGCGCGCTCGACCCGCAGCTCGATCGGCTCGTCGACGACGAGCTCGCGCGCTTCGACGGCTGATGCTGTGAGCTGGACCGCGATTCCGGTCGCGTTCCTCGCGGGCATTGTCTCGTTTCTCGCGCCGTGCGTGCTGCCGCTCGTGCCGGGATACCTTTCGGCGATCTCCGCGGTGGACGCGGAGAACCTGGGACAGCCCGGAACCGCCCGCCGCGTCGTGGTCGCCAGTGTGCCCTTCGTCTTCGGCTTCACCGCGTTCTTCGTGCTCCTGGGCGTCGGTGCCGTGCTCGTCGGCGGGCGCCTCTTCGACGACCAGTTCCTGCTCGAGCGTA
>JBOHBA010000078.1:0-6939 GCA_050698095.1 Gaiellaceae bacterium | reverse complement strand
GCACGGGCTCCTGTTCGAGGCCGTAGAGCTCGGGGGGCTCGTCACGTCCTGGCGGAACCACCGTCACGTTGGTCAGCCCGAGCTGCAGGAGGTCGTCCTTGGTCGAGTTCGAGACGGCGGCGACGGGGAGGCCGCGGTATGGACGCAGGAGGCCGCGCTCGATCCGTCGGCCGAGCCACGCGAGCGGCCTGGAGAACTCCTGGTCCCACACGTCGACCGCGAGCTGGTGGACAAGCGTGACCGTCGGCGGCAACCGGCGCCTCCAGAGCGGAGTCAGGAACGCAAGCGTGTTGATGCTCTCGACGACGACGTCGAAGTCGTGCAGGCGCATGAGCTCGCGCTGGACGAGCGCGTGGTACGAGCCCGTCCGCAGACGTCCGAGCCGCTGGACACGGACGCCGTCGATCTCAGCGGTGGCGGCTGCGCCCCGGAAACCCGAGGCGAGAAGCGTCACCTGGTTGCCCTGCGCGACCCACTGCTTCGCCACCTCGTGCGTGAAGACCTCGGCGCCTCCCGCTTCCGGGTTCTCGAGGTCGCGCCAGTTGACGACGAGGATCCGGGCATGGTCGCGTCGGTCTCGTCTCCGTCTCTCGGCGCGCCGCTCGGCCGTGAAGAATGGAGCGGCCGGCGGCAGCTGCCCGGCCAGGCGCTCGCCGGCCCGCCGGTAGGTGTTGAGGATGTAGTGCCGATAGAAGATCGCCAGCGTGTCGAGCCCGATACCGAGCACGGACCGGAGGTCGACCTGGCTGGCGAACCGGTACTGGATGCGCACGGGGGCCTCGAACACGCGCGTGAACCCCAGGCTTCGCGCGACGACGAGGAACTCTAGGTCGAAGGCGTAGCGCTTCTCGAGCATCCGGGGAAGAACCGCAGCCAGGACGTCCCGGCGGATGAGCTTGAAACCGGTCTGCGTGTCCCGGACGTTGATGCGGAAGAGCAGGCGGGCGAGCTTGTGGTAGCTCCAGCTCAGGAGTCGGCGAAGCGGCGGATAGTGGACCTCGGAGAGCGGGTGACGCTTCGAGCCGAGCACGACGTCGGGCTCGTACAGCTTCATCACGGCGAGGAAGGGCTCGATCGCGTCCGGCTCGATGTCGCCGTCGGCGTCGCAGAACGCCACGTACGCCCCCCTGGCGTCCGCGAGGCCGACCTGGAGCGCATGACCCTTCCCCTCGCGGGTCGGATAGTCGATGATGCGTACGGCGCTCGACGGGAGGGACTCGGCGATCTCGACCGTCTCGTCGGTGCTGCCGTCGGAGACGACGATGATCTCGTAGGAGCCGACCTCCTGCACCCGCTCGAGCAGCCGCTCGAGGACGGCCCGCAGTCCCGGAGCAGCGTTGTGGCACGGGAGGACGACCGACAACTCGAGCGAGGCCGGCTTCCAGAGCGCGGGAGTGTCGCTAGCCAAGGCTCGTAGCGGCGGACGCCAGCGGCAGATCGAGCTCGCCGCCTGGTACTGGAGCAGCGCCACGGAAAAGCCGACCGCGAGCGCGACCGCGGCGATCTCCTGCCCGCTGTCGTGGAAGAGCGCGATGAGGACGATCTCGACCGCGGCTCCCCCGATCGAGATCACGTACGCGCGCGAGCCCACGGCGATGTGGAAGTAGACGAGGACGCTCACCACTGCCAGACACGCCATTGCCGTCACCAGGAGCGGCAGCAGGTCGGCCCCTGGCAGGAAGCTCCGCCCGAAGGCGATCGAGATCAGAGGATCCCTGAGAAGCACGAGGCCGCCGACGCAGAGCGCACCGATGCCCGCGGTCGATGCAACGCTGACCCGCAACCAGCGGTGCAGCGACGCCTCGTTCGTCCGCCCGGCGACGAATCGCGGGAAGGCAACAACCCCCACCGCCGCTGCGATGAAGAGCGGCGCCCGTGCCATGAGCCCGGCGCTCGAATAGAAGCCCGCGGCGTCTGCACTCAGGTAGTGGCGTGCGAGCGCGACGTCCACCTCGGCGAGGACCCAGAAGCTCGTCAACCCCCAGAGCGCCGTTCCCACGTCTGCGCGAAGGGCGTGGAGGATCCGTCTTGCGCCCCTCCAGGCCACGCGGTCGACACGAATCACGTACACGGCCAGGGGGACGGTCAGCGCCGTCGCGAGGACGGTGCCGAGCAACGCGCCGGAGACCCCGAGGCCGGCGCCGACGAGCGTGACCCCGAGGACGAAGCGCAGCGCCACGCCGACCATGATCAGCGTCGCCAATGCCTTGAACCGAAGCTGCCCCTGCAGGACGCCGTAGGCCACGCTGAGCGGGACGGAGGCCACGGCGTACGGAGCGAGGAGCATCGCCGGCGCGATACCGATGTGGAGGAAGACGCTGAGCAGCGGCGTGCCGACGACGAGCACGACGACGCCGACCAACCACGCGAAGGGGAGTACCGTCTTCAGCGCGTCGGCGGCGAGCCCGGCGACCTCGTGCTCGCGGCCGCGCGCGCGAAGGGTGGCCGTCTGGTTGGCGAGAGCCGTCTGGAGGACGGCGAACGGAACCGAGAGGACGAGGGTGACGGCCAGCAGCGCCGCGAGCGCCCCGTACTCTGACGGACCGAGCAGACGGCTGACGACGACGTGGAACGCGTAGTTCGACGCGTTGAGCAGGCCGAAGACGAGGAGCAGCAGGAGCGACTGCCGGACGAACGCCCGCACGGCAGGCGATGCGAGTGCGGACGCGATGGCGGCGCGACGTCTCACCCCCATCATCCTCGACAAACTCACGCGCCGCCCAACGCCCCCAAAAGGGGTAGGCATGTGCGCGTGTCAGGTGGATGCGCGATGCTGGCCCTCTCCGGATGCCTCCCTCTTTCGTGAATCTTTCGTTGCCGGCAACGGCCGCGGATGCGCGCTCCGGCCCGCCACGTTGGGCTCTTCTCCGGAGCGTCGTTGTACCGCTCGTGCTCTCGCTGATCTGCCTGCGCTCGCTGTTCCGCGACGGCTACCTGCTTCAGGTCGACATCGTGTTCGGGCCTCGACCCGGTCCCGTCCTCCCGGGCTTAGGCGCCCCCGTCAGCGCGATGCAAGCCGCAGCCGTCGACCTGCTGGGAGGCGAGGCGACCGGAAAGATCTACGCCGTCGGAGCGCTCTTCCTGGCGGGCTTCGCACCGATGATCCTGTTCCGGCGAGCGCCTTGGTACGCGCAGTGTGCTGCCGGCGTGCTCGGAGCACTGAACCCGTGGGTGTACGGCCGGATGGTCGAAGGCCAGTGGGGAGTCGTGGTCGCCGCCGCAGGCCTCTTCCTCTGGCTCGCGGCCTGGGAGGCGCTGCGGGCAGCGCGGGCCCTGACCTACGCGGCTTTGCTGGCCGTGTGCTCCGCGGCCATCGTCGCCTTCGATCCGCACGCGGTCGGCCCCGTGGCGGTTCTCACGGTCGTCGCTTTCGTGTGGCAGCGAGTGTGGCGCGAGCGCGACCGGCTCAGGTGGACGGCCCTCTCCCAGGCGATGCTCGCCCTGCTGCTGTCGTACGGCGTCGTCCTGTTCTTCCTGGGCGGGCAATCGGGCAGCTACGAGAACGTCCGCCAGTTCACGCGCGCCGACTTCGCGTTCTTCCGCTCGGTCGCGAGCGACGACTACGGCCTGCTCGTCAACCTCGTGGGCCTGTATGGCTACTGGGGAGAGCGGATCGGGCGCTTTCCCCTGGCGACCGGAAGCCACGCGTGGTGGCCGCTCACGACCGCCGTCATCGTGGGCGCCGCGGTCCTCGGCGCCTGGCTGAAGCGCGATCGGGCGTGGCTGCTGCTCTGCGGGGTGATCGGCCTCTTGCTCAGTGCGAGCACCGCGCTCCCGGGTGGCGTGGACGCCGCCGTCTGGCTCTCGTCGCGCGTTCCGCTCGTCTCCGCATACCGCGAGCCGCAGAAGTGGAGTGCGCTGTGGCTCCTCGCTGTCGTCACCCTCGCCGCCGGAGCGGTGGAAGCGATCGCGGCGTCGCCGCCCGGTGGCCGTCGTCGCTCGCCCGGCACGCTCGCGATGGCGCTCGCCTACGCGCTTGCCATTGCGGCTCTCCTCCCCGCCGGCAGCTCGCAGATCCGCTCCCTCCCGACGATCGTGAAGCCGCTGCGCTACCCCGACTACTGGTACGCGACGGACGCGTTCCTCGAGCGGACGGTGCCCGGCGACGAGCGCGTCGCCGTGCTCCCCTGGCACCTCTACCAACCCCTGCGCGTGACTGAAGGGCGACTGGCGGCGAATCCTGCACGGGTCTTCTTTCCGGGGTTGCTCACGGTGCCACGCAACATCGAGATTCCCGGCCGTGCCACGGAGATCACTTCCCGATACGACCGAATCGGCCTCGCCGTCGGCCGGGAAGCGAGCTCGCCGTGTGCTCTGGCACGGACGCTACGCCGCCTTGGGATCCGCTGGGCCCTTGTCCTCGACGGCGCGGAGAGCGCGGAGACGATGTCGGGGCTGCATGCTTGTGACTATTCGCTCGTCGAAGGCCGGCCGGGTTTCACGGGCGTTTTGCGTGACGCGCGTACGCTTCCGGAGTGAGAGTCCCTCGATCTGATGAAGAAAATCCCCTTGTTCGGGGGAGTTCTTGAATCCGCCCAGCGGCGAAGGTCCTGGTGTAGGAATCGATTGAAGAGGAGCCGCCTATGAGTTTCGGGCTCAAGCTCGTATCGATCATTAGCATCGCAGGGGTTTTCGCATGGGCTGCCAGCGCAGCGCCGCTCCAGCCGAGCGGTCAGGGCCAAGGTTTCGGCTACGGGTACGGCGCGGGCAAGGTGACGCTCTGTCACATCCCGCCGGGAAACCCGGACAACGCGCACACGATCACGGTTGGTGCGCCGGCTGTTCCGGCCCATCTGGCCCACGGCGACACGCTCGGGCCATGCCCGGACGTCCAGGCCGCCGCGGACACAGAGACGACCAGCAAGGGCAAGGGCAAGTCCAAGAAGAACGGGACACCGACGGCCGAGAGCAGCACGACCGAGACCGAGCAGGTGAGTCCCGCTAGCACGCCGCAGCAGGGCCAAAAGAAGCCGAAAAAGGAGAAGCCGGCCCAGTCGAACGGAGTCGGCCAGGCTTCCGCACCGACGACCACCGAGGTCTCGTCGCCTGGCAACGGAAACGGCAATGGCAACGGGAACGGAGGCAACAACGGCACGGGGCAGGGCAAGGGCAACGGCAAGAACAAGTAGCCGCTTCATTCCGTGAGATCACGCGAGCGCCCCGGCCCGGGGCGCTCGCTCTCTAATCCGCGGGTCGGAGGTTCGAATCCTCCCGGGCGCACTGTCTTTGCCGGCTGTGCGTCGGACGGCACGGTTGTGTTACACACTCTTGACACGTAGTGTGTAACCACGGCACGCATGCGGAGAATTCAGGTCGTGATCGATCCCGAGCTCGACGAGCGGCTCGGGCAGGAAGCCGCGGCGCAGGGACGGTCGAAGAGCTTCGTGGTTCGCGAATGCCTCCGTGAACGGCTCGGACTGCCGTTCGACAACGGCCTTCGGTTCCTACCGACCTTCGAGGGCGGGGAGCCGGACGACTCCGTCGAACACGATGTCGTGATCTACGGCCTCGATCGCGATTGACGTGCTGTTCCTCGACACGTCGTTTCTAGCCGCCTACGCACTAACCCGGGACGCTCGCCCCGAGGCGATTCGGCTCGCCGACATGCATCTCGAGCAGCAGGTCGTCACGACGAATCTCATCCTCAGTGAGCTGTGGACGCTCCTGCGTCATCGCCTTGGCCATCGCTCGACGGTGGAGTTCCTCGATCGTGTGCACGCACTGCCGTCGCTGCGGCTCGATCGCGTGTCCGCCGCTATCGAGGATGAGTCGTGGAACTGGCTGCGCCAACATGACGAGCGGCCCTACTCGTTCGTCGATGCGACGAGCTTCGCGCTCATGCGCAAGCTTCGGATCCGCGTGGCGCTCGCCTTCGACGGCGCCTTCGCCGCCGCCGGCTTCGTCGAGCTTCGCCCCTGAGCAGTCAGCGGCGGCCGTGGCTGAGGTTACGCGGCCGAAGACGTGTTGGCGGTCATCACTTCATTTGATATAGCTACATCACTTCAATTCCTAAAGCGGAGGTAACGATGTCCGTCGTGCCAGAGGTTCTCGCTGCCAACAACTCGTACGCGGAGACCTTCGACCAGGGCGAGCTGCCGATGCCGCCCGGCCGGCGGTTCGCAATCCTCACCTGCATGGATGCGAGGCTGGACCCCGCCAAGTACGCGGGCCTCAGCGAGGGTGACGCGCACGTGATCCGCAATGCCGGTGGCCGTGCCAGCGACGACGCGATCCGCTCGCTCGTCATCTCCTACAAGTTGCTCGGTACCGCGGAGTGGTTCGTCATCCACCACAGCAACTGCGGCATGGAGTTCTTCACCGACGAGCTGATGGGCGAGCTCCTCGAACATAGCTTGGAGACGGCCGAGCTCGGTCCCAGCGGTTTCCACGATGTCGGAGCCGGACCCGGGTCTCCCGAGGGCCGTTACGTCAGCTGGCTCACGATCCGAGACCAGACCCAGAGCATCGTCGAGGACGTCGCACGCATCCGCGCTCACCCACTCGTACCGAACACGATCCCGATCTACGGGTACCTGTACAGCGTGGAGACCGGCCGGCTCGAGGAGATTCCGGATGCCACCTCGGCGGGTCGGGCTTCGAGCCTCTAGCCGAGGCCGCTCGGGCGTCCAGGGGTCGCTAGCTCGGGCTAGAGCAGCGGCGTCAGGACGAGCCGGATGCGTCCCGTCTTCGCACTACGGCGCACGACGTAGCGGCTCAGGAGCTCCTCGTACTCGGGGTGGAGCACGGCAATGTGAATGTGCGGCTCGCGACCGTAGGACCCCGGAACCGGCCCCTCGAAGCGAAATCGCCCAGCGCGGTCGGACATGACGCTCCCGCGCCCGTTCGGGCGGTAGCCGTTCGGCCCAGCCTGCCAGAGGACGACGAGCGCACGGGCGATCGGAGCGCAGTCAGTCGCCCGTACGACTCGTCCTCGTAGGA
>JBOHBA010000077.1:0-4351 GCA_050698095.1 Gaiellaceae bacterium | reverse complement strand
ATACGGCAGTGCCGACCACGGCGAGCGCGATCGCCGACCGTATTACGCTAGACGGATGGAGATGCTTCAGCGCCGCCTCGCGGTTGCACGAGGGGACGAGCCGGCCGACCTCGTCGTCCGGGGCGGGCGCGTCCTCTCCGTCTTCACGAAGGAGTGGCTGGACGTCGACGTCGCGATCGCAGACGGAGTCGTCGCAGGGCTCGGGAGCTACGAGGGGGCGGAGACGCTCGCTGCGTCGGGCAAGTGGATCGTTCCCGGATTCATCGACGCCCATATGCACCTCGAGTCGACGAAGCTCCTTCCGGACGAGTTCGCGCGGCTCGTGCTGCCGATGGGCACCACCGCAGTGGTCGCCGATCCGCACGAGCTCGCGAACGTCCTCGGCACCGACGGGGTGCACTGGTTGCTCGATGCATGCGCGGATCTCCCGCTCGACTTCTACTTCATGGCCTCGTCGTGCATCCCGGCCTCGTCCTTCGAGTCGCCCCGCCGACCCTTCAATCCAGGCGATCTCGAGAGCCTGTTGCGCCGGAAACGGGTGCTCGGCATCGCCGAGATGATGAACTTCCCCGGAGTTGTCGCGGGGGACGAGTCGGAGCTGGCGAAGCTCGCGCTGGCCGGAACCGGGCACGTCGACGGGCACGCGCCCGGCCTCGTCGGCAAGGAGCTGAACGCCTATGCCGCGGCGGGCATCCGCTCGGACCACGAGGCGCTCACGGTCGAGGAGGGGCGCGAGCGGCTCCGGGCGGGAATGTGGCTTCTCATCCGTGAGGCGTCGATGGCCCGGAATCTCGAGGCCCTTCTCCCCCTCGTCCAGGAGCTCGGAACGAACGGAATAGCCTTCTGCACCGACGACCGCGACCCCGAGGAGATCGCGGCGAACGGCCATATCAACGGGATGGTGAGAGTCGCCGTCGCAGCCGGGATCTCACCGGAGGATGCGGTGGTCCTCGCGTCGCACAACGCGGCGACCTGGCACCGCCTCTGGCACCTGGGAGCGGTCGCACCCGGCTACCGGGCGGACCTGCTGCTCCTCCCCGACCTCGTCAGCTTCCGGCCCGACATCGTGCTCAAAGCGGGACGGACCGTCGACGAGATCCCCGAGCCGAAGATTCCGGAGTGGGTGAAGCACTCGGTGCGCATTCAGCCCGTCTCAGGATCCGACCTCCGGATCCCGTGGGAGGGAGGCATCGCGCGCGTCATCGGGCTCGTCTCCGATCAGGTCGTCACCGAGTCTCTCGCCGAGGCGCCGACCACGACGAACGGCGAGGCGATCGCCGACCCCACCCGAGATCTGGCCAAGATCGCCGTCGTCGAGCGGCACCTGGGAACCGGCCGCATCGGGCTCGGCTTCGTACGCGGATCCGGCCTCGCACGCGGCGCCCTCGCCTCGACCGTGGCCCACGATGCGCACAACATCGTCGTCGTCGGCGTGAACGACGAAGACATGGCCCGTGCGGTGATGCGACTGGCCGAGCTCGGCGGCGGCATCGTGGCGGTCGAGGACAGCGCCGTCAGAGCGGAGCTGCCGCTGCCGGTTGCCGGCCTCCTCGCGGACGCCCCGCTCTCCGAGGTGATCGACCGAAGCCTCGCCTGCAACGACGCCGCCCGCGAGCTCGGCTGGACGGGTGCAACCCCGTTTCTCACCATGTCCTTCCTCGCGCTCTCGGTGATCCCGCACCTCAAGATCACGGACCGCGGGCTCGTCGACGTCGACCGTTTCGAGATCGTCCCGCTCGCGGTGTCTGACACCTTATGAACAGTTCGCGGGCGCTGTACACGGCTTGTTGGGTCGTGACCTGCGACGACGCGGGCACCGAGCACGAGTCGGGCTGGCTGCTCGTGGAGGACGGCTACGTGACCGCTGTCGGCGAAGGTGTCGAGCCGGAAGCGGACGAGCGGATCGATCTCGGCGACGCGATCGTGACGCCGGGTCTGGTCAACACCCACCACCACCTGTACCAGACCCTCACTCGAGCGCGCGCACAGCAGGCCGACCTCTTCACGTGGCTACGCGAGCTGTATCCGGCTTGGGCGGGGATCGACGCGGAGTCGGAATACGCTGCGGCGCGCACCGGGCTCGCCGAGCTCGCGCTGTCCGGCTGCACGACGGTCTTCGACCATCACTACGTGTTCCCACGGGGGCGACAGGGGCTGATCGAGGCCGAGGTGCAGGCAGCCCGCGAGCTGGGCGTTCGGATCGTGGCTTCGCGCGGCTCGATGGATCTCGGCGAGTCGGACGGCGGCCTTCCGCCGGACGAGCTGATCGAAGAGATCGACGCAGTGCTCGCGGAGACCGAGCGGCTCACGGGCGAGCTTCATGAGCCGGGACCCGGAGCCCGTGTTCAGATCGCGGTCGCGCCCTGCTCGCCGTTCTCCGTGACGAAGCGGCTCATGACCGAGTCCGCGGTTCTGGCGCGACGGCTCGGCCTCGTCCTTCACACGCACCTCGCCGAGACAGTCGAGGAGGAGGCGTACTGCATGCAGCTGTACGGGTGCACTCCCGTCGAGTACCTCACCGACCTCGGCTGGCTCGGCGACGACGTCTGGTGCGCCCACTGCGTCCATCTCTCGGCCGACGACGTCGAGGACTTCGCGAGCTCGGCCACAGGTGTCGCCCACTGCCCGACGTCGAACCTCCGGCTCGGCGCCGGCATCGCGCCCGTCCGTGAGTACCTCGATGCGGGGCTCAGGGTCGGCCTCGGCGTCGACGGCTCGGCCTCGAACGAGCGCAGCGACCTTCTCTTCGAGGTGAAGCAGGCGCTGCTCGTCGCGCGCGGCCGCGGCGGGCCTCAGGCGATGACCGTGCGCGAAGCGCTCCGCCTCGGGACGCGCGGGGGCGCAGCGGTGCTCGGTCGCGACGACATCGGCTCGCTCGAGCCCGGGAAGTGCGCGGACTTCGCCGTCTGGCGAACGGATGGGCTGGAGCTCGGAGGAGCGCAGGACCCGGTCGCAGGCCTCGTGTTCTCCGCGCCGCACCGAGTCGATCGTCTCGTCGTCGGAGGTGAAGACGTCGTCCGCGACGGAGCCCTCGTCCGCGCCGACGAGTCGGAGATCGCCCGCGACCATCGGACGCAAGCGCGAAGATTCATGACATGAGCGCCTCGATCTCGACTCACGTGCTCGACACCTCGAAGGGGAAACCAGCGAGCGGGGTACACGTTACCCTCGCGCGAGGCGAGGCCGTGATCGCCTCAGCGGAGACGAACGACGACGGGCGGATAGCTCCACTCGCCGAGGACCTCAGTCCCGGGCGGTACTCGCTCGCGTTTCACCCGCCGTCGCCGTTCTTCACCCGCGTCGAGCTGGAAGTCGAGCTCGCAGAAGGCCACCACCACATCCCGCTCCTGATCTCGCCCTACGGATGCGCGAGCTACCGCGGAAGCTGACCTCGAACGAGCTCGCAGAGCTGTTCGAGGGTCACACCAGGCTGGTCGAACGCCTCGCCGAGGTCGACGATCCGCTCGACCGGGCCGACGACGTCCTCACGAGCTCGACCGAGGACGTGAAGATCGAAGCGCTCGCTGCGCATCCGGCGATCGGGGCGAAGAAGGTGTCTGCGCGCTCGGCACTCGAGCAGGGGTCCGATACGGACCCGGCCGTGCTGGCCGAGCTCAGATACCTCAACCAGGTGTACGAGGAGAAGTTCGGCTTCCGCTTCGTCGTATTCGTTCAGAGTCGGCCACGGAGCGAGATCCTCGAGGTGCTCCGCGACCGGATCGGACGGACGCGCGAGGAGGAGCTCGAAACCGGCTGCCGCGAGCTGGTCGCGATCGCGAGGGATCGATGGACCCGTACCTGAGAGACGTCCTCGACCTCTGCCTGCGAATGCTCCACGTGACCGCCGGCATCGCGTGGATCGGCGCGTCCTTCTACTTCGTCCGCCTCGATCTCGCGCTCCGCCCGCCCAGGATGCGTGAGGACGTCGAGGCCGGCGTCGCCGGGGAGTTCTGGGGCGTCCACGGCGGCGGCCTCTACCACTCGCAGAAGTACCGCCTCGCGCCGGCCGCGATGCCCGAGCCGTTGCACTGGTTCAAGTGGGAGGCGTACACGACGTGGCTCTCCGGCTTCGGTCTGATGATCCTCCTCTACTACATCGACGCGGACATCCGCCTCGTGGATCCCGCGGTCGCGGGACTGGAGACGTGGGAGGCGGTACTGCTCAGCGTCGGCGGAATCGTGCTGGCATGGGTGGTCTACGACGCGCTCTGCCGGACCCTCGGCGAGTTGAGCCAGGCTGCGCTCGTCGTCGTCGGCGTCGCGTTGGTCGCCCTCGCAGCCTGGGGCGCGGGCGAGCTCTTCTCGGCCCGGGCGGCGTACCTCCAGGTCGGCGCGATGCTCGGGACGATCA
>JBOHBA010000076.1:0-7573 GCA_050698095.1 Gaiellaceae bacterium | reverse complement strand
TCGAACGGCGGTTCCAGCAAGTCCGAGTCGACGAGCCGTCGATCGACGAGACCGTGCAGATCCTGCGCGGCCTTCGCGAT
This sequence comes from Gaiellaceae bacterium, assembly GCA_050698095.1. GTDB lineage: Bacteria > Actinomycetota > Thermoleophilia > Gaiellales > Gaiellaceae > GMQP-bins7. The sequence goes on along the minus strand of JBOHBA010000076.1, from coordinate 7,493 downwards.
CGCTACGAGGCCCACCACCGCTGCAAGATCTCCGACGAGGCGCTCTCCGCGGCAGCCTCGCTCGCCGACCGTTACATCCAGGACCGGCATCTTCCCGACAAGGCGATCGACCTCATCGACGAGGCGGGCTCGCGCGTTCGCATCGCGACGATGTCCGCGCCGCCGCGCTATCGCGAGCTCGAGGAAGAGATCGACACCGTCCGCGCGAACAAGGAAGCGGCCATCGAGGATCAGGAGTTCGAAAAGGCCGCCCAGCTCCGCGACAAGGAGCGCAAGCTCTCGCAGAAGAAGAAGGAGCTCGAGGAGGACTGGCGCAACCAGGCCGACGAGGAGCAACCGGAGATCGGCGAGGACGAAATCGCCGACATCGTCTCCATGTGGACGGGAATCCCCGTCTTCAAGCTCACGGAGGCGGAGTCACAGAAGCTGATCCGCATGGAGGACGAGCTGCACAAGCGCGTCATCGGCCAGGACCCTGCGATCGTCGCCGTCTCGAAGGCGATCCGCCGCGCGCGCGCGGGAATCAAGGACCCGAAGCGGCCGACCGGCTCGTTCATCTTCCTCGGCCCATCGGGTGTGGGGAAGACCGAGCTCGCCCGCACGCTCGCCGAGTTCCTGTTCGGTGACGAGGACATGATGATCCAGGTGGACATGTCGGAGTACATGGAGAAGCACTCCGTGTCCCGGCTTGTCGGCTCCCCGCCCGGGTACGTCGGCTACGACGAGGGCGGCCAGCTCACCGAGGCCGTGCGCCGAAAGCCGTACTCCGTGCTTCTCCTCGACGAGATCGAGAAGGCGCACCCGGACGTGTTCAACATCCTCCTGCAGATCCTCGAGGAAGGAAAGCTCACGGATTCGCAGGGGCGGAAGGTCGACTTCCGCAACACGATCGTGATCATGACCTCGAACCTCGGGGCCGCCCAGATCTCGAAGAACCAGACGCTCGGCTTCTCGATCGGCGACGAAGGCGGCCTCACGTACGACGAGATGAAGGAGCGCGTGATGTCGGAGCTCAAGAAGGTGTTCCGACCCGAGCTGCTGAACCGGATCGACGAGGTCATCGTCTTCCACAAGCTCGAGAAGTCCGAGATCCTCTCCGTGGTCGACATGATGATGAAGCGCGTGCGTGAGGAGATGGCGAAGCACGGCGTCGTCATCGAGCTCACGGACGAGGCCCGAGAGCTGCTCGTCGAGCAGGGCTACGACCCGGCCATGGGCGCGCGACCGCTTCGCCGCGCGATCCAGCGGATGATCGAAGACCCGCTGGCCGACTTCATCCTCGGGCGGGAGCTCAGCCCGTCTTCGACGATCGTCGTCGACCGGCGCGAGAACCCCGTCGACGACGAGCCTCCGGTCGAGATCCGGGTCATCGAGGGCACGCCAGTTCCGGCCGCGGTCGGTGGTGGGCCTGCGGACGAGCCCGAAGACGAGCCGTCGACCGAATAGGGCGACGCTCACATCCGTAGGGGCGAGATACATCTCGTCCTACACTTCCCTCGTGGGCGTCGCCGTTCGGCATGCGAAGCCGTCTGACTACGGGCGGGTGATCGGGCGCATCAACGTCTGGTGGGGCGGACGCGACATGGCGCCCATGCTGCCCAAGCTGTTCTTCCTCCACTTCGAAGGAACAAGCTTCGTTGCGGAGGACGACGGGGGCGATCTCGTGGGATTCCTGTGCGGGTTTCTCTCGCAGACGTCGGACGACGAGGCCTATATCCACTTCGTCGGGGTCACGCCGGACAAGCGCGGCGAGGGGCTCGGGCGAGTGCTGTACGAGAGGTTCTTGACTGAGGTGCGCGCCCACGGGCGCACGGTCGTCCGCTGCGTCACCTCACCCGTGAATCGGGCTTCCGTGGAGTTCCATCAGGCGCTCGGCTTCGAGGTCGACCGCGTGGTCGCGGATTACGACGGGCCCGGTGAGGACCGCGTGTTGCTCGTCAGGCGGCTGAGCTGAAGCCGCGGCGCTTGCGCCGTCCCAGCAGCGGGTTTCTCGGCGTATGCGTGGCTGCCCACTCGAGGTACGTGCCGGCTGCGAGCGCTGCCGCGAAAGCGACGAACGCGTAGCTCGCCCAGGTCGAGTTGGCGTCGGTGAGGTTCTTCACCACCGCGAGCGCGAAGCTCGCACCACCGAGCCCGAGCACGACGGTCTCCCACGGCACGTCCTCCGACATCTCGACTTCGGTCAGTTGCAGGAGGACGACGAGCGTAACGGTGGCCGCGACGAGCAGGGCAATCAGAAGGCCCCAGGCGTCCCAGCCGTCCTGCGGCAGATCAGCGATGCCGGCGGGTCCGTAGTCGATCCTGAGCGTCTGCCAGCTGAAGAAGAGGCTGAAAAAGAGAACTGGCCCTGCGGCGAGGACGAGCTTCGTGCCTCGCGAGAGGGCCTTGATGCTCTCCATGGAAATCCTTTCGGCGGTGCGGCGACAACTCCGGCGGCCCGGCTACACCGCTCTCTTACTCGCAACAGCGCATTCCGGAAACGGCCAAATGGGGTATTTGCAGGCCTTTGGGGCGAGGGAGGTGCAGCTCGCCGCGGCGCCTGTGCGCCGCGGCGAAGCGGCGGTAGAGCGGGCCCCTAGGCCTCCTGCTCCGACGACGACGACGATGAATCTGTGTCGGCACTCTCGGCACTCTCGGAGCCTGAGTCCTCGGCAGCCTCAGCGGCGGGCTCGGGAGCCTGCGTAGCGGCTGCTGCGACAGGCGCAGCCGGGGCCGCGGCAGCCGCAGCGCCGCCCGAGGAGCTGAAGCTGGTGGCCTCGCTCTTCAGCGACTCCATCCCGCCCGCGGACTGGATCTCCAACCATGCTCCCACGGCGATGGCCACGGCAAAGGCGACGCCCAGGTAGCTCCAGAACGTCGAGTAGTCGTCCGTGAGGTTCTTGAGGACCGCCAGGACGAGAATGAGGAACGACAGCACCGCGCACGTCATGGCGAACGAGACCGGAATCGGAACGGCGACTCCGGCCAGTAACGCGACGAGCCTTGCGATGAGGACGATGGTGAGGATGCCCATAAGGATCCCCCCGAGGTCGTCCCACGCGGCGACGCCCCCGCTTGCATCGCCCAGTGGGCCGAGGTCGACGCTGATCTCCTGCCAGCGGAAGAAGCTCACGATGAATAGGAGCACGCTCCCGATCAGCATCAGCTGCGTCCCGCGTCCGAGGGCTGTGAATCGTTCCATTATCTCCGTCCTTTCCAGCGTGGTCTGCGGCGGTCAGCCGCACTCTTACACGGAACCGCGCACGAGTTACAAGTGAATACGCGCACTTTCGTGATGAATGGCGTCGTATCCTGCTCCTAGACTGGCTCGGTGGCCAAGGTCACTGTTCAGTTCACGTGCACCGAGTGCGGCACCACAAGCGGCCGCTGGCTCGGGCGCTGCCCGGGGTGCGCCGCTTTCGGAACGCTCGTCGAGGAGGCGCACGGATCTGGCACGGGCTCGAGCGTGGAGGCGTTGACGCCGATACCTCTCGGCGCAGTATCGGCCGACGAGGCCGAGCGTATCCCGACCGGGGTCTCGGAGCTGGATCGGGTGCTCGGCGGAGGGCTCGTACCGGCCTCGCTCGTACTCGTGGGCGGGGAGCCCGGGGTCGGCAAGTCGACGCTACTGCTCTCGGCGCTCGGCGCGATCGCCCGCAGCGGCCGGCGCGCGCTTCTGGTCACCGGGGAGGAGTCGGTCGCGCAGGTGTCGCTGCGAGCGGCGCGGCTCGGCGGCGCGGACACGGTCGAGATCCTCGCGGAAACGGAGCTCGACGCGGTGTGCGCGACACTCGAGCAGACACGACCGGATGTTTGCGTTATCGACTCGGTGCAGACGTTGCATGCCTCGGCGCTCGGCTCCGCACCCGGGTCGGTAGCGCAGGTCAGGGAAGCCGCGGGACGGTTGTTGCGGGTCGCCAAGGAAGCGGGTGTCGCGACGATCCTCGTCGGACACGTGACCAAGGACGGCGCGGTGGCCGGTCCGCGCGTGCTCGAGCATCTTGTGGACTGCGTCCTCCAGTTCGAGGGCGATCGCTACCAGGAACACCGCATCCTCCGCGCGACCAAGAACCGGTTCGGATCGACCAACGAGCTCGGCGTCTTCGAGATGACTGTGGGCGGTCTCGTCGGCGTGCCCGATCCGTCGCAGCTCTTCGGGTCGACCCATCCGGGCGAGGTCGGAGCCGCGGTTGGCTGCATCCTCGAGGGCACTCGTCCGATGCTGCTCGAGGTGCAGGCGCTCGTCGCGCCCACCGACCTCGCGATGCCGCGACGGGTGGCAACCGGGATAGATCCTCGCCGCCTCGCGATGATCGTGGCTGTTCTCGGCCGTCATGCCGGAGTCGCGCTCGCGAGCGCCGACGTCTTCGTGAACGTCGCCGGCGGCGTCAGGATCGACGAGCCGGGAGCTGATCTCGCGGTAGCCCTCGCGATCGCCTCGGCGGCGCGTGGCGCTCCCATGTCCGAGAGCACGGCTGCGTTCGGCGAGATCGGCCTGACCGGGCGCTTGCGGGCGAGCTCGCAGGCCGAGCGACGACTCGACGAGTGCGCCAAATTGGGGATCGGCGCGATTGTCGCTCCAGCCGGCACGCCTGCCAGGGTCGGGTTGCGCGTCGCGGGCGCAGAAACACTTCGGGAGGCACTGAAGGCCGGGTTGGCGGCATCGCTCGCGGTGCGCGACGCGGCGGCATAGATCCGCCGTGCGACTCCGCGGTTTGCGAAGAGTCGTTGCCGTTCCGTTAAGGCCGTGTGAGAAACCCGCTATGATGTGCCGGGACGCCGGCAGGGAAGACTCTGCCGGCACTTTTACGTGACGGCGACGGACACCGACATCGGGGAGGCCCTCTTGTTCGACATCGGCGACAAGGTCGTCTATCCACACCATGGTGCGGGGACAGTCGTGAGCAAGGAAAAGCGCGAGGTTCTGGGCGAGACGCGCGAGTATCTGACGATCCAGATCCTCCACAACGACATGACAGTCAACGTGCCGTGCGAGAACGCCGACAGAGTGGGCCTCCGCACAGTGATCGACCAGCGCACGGTGCAGATGGTGGTCAGGACGCTCTCGGGCGGTTCCACCGAGATGCCGAAGAACTGGAACCGCCGCTTCAAGCACAACCGCGACAAGATGAAGACCGGCAACATATTCGAGCTCGCGGAAGTCGTACGAAACCTCGCAGTCCGCAACAACGAGAAGGGCCTCTCGACCGGCGAGAAGCAGATGTTCGTGAAAGCGAAGAAGATCCTCGCGTCGGAGCTCATGTACGCGAAGGACATGGACGAGGTCGAAGCTGCCGCCTGGCTCGACGAGGTCCTCTCGCGCGCGGGTCAAGAGAAGCCCAAATCGCGCGCCAAGCCGAAGGCCGCGGCAACCGCCAGCGCCTGACGGCATTCGCGTCTAGCAGAAGCCCCGCTCCGTAGCACTATGCTGCGTCGTCGCGTGTCCGGTTTGGAGGTTCTCTAGACATTTTCGGCGAAGACGGTGGTGTCTGGGCGCTCCTTGTTGCCGCGGGCGCAGGCGAACGGCTCGGGATCGATCGCCCCAAAGCCTTTGCGGAACTCGGCGGACGGCCGTTGCTCGCAGAGAGCCTCGACCGGCTCGATCGCTCGTCCTGGATCGATGCGATCGTCGTCGCAGCCGCTCCGGGCTGGGAGGAGCCATCCATTCTCCTGTCGGAGGAGCTCGCGACGAGCAAGGTCGTCTCGTGCGTGACCGGCGGAGCCACTCGAGCTGCGTCGGTTCGTGCTGCCCTCGCGGTCGTCACGGAAGATGCGATCGTCGTTCTCGTGCACGACGCCGCTCGGCCGCTCGTCGACGATGCGGTCATCGAGCGCGTGTTGAAGCCTCTCGGGGATGGATTCGACGGCGTCGTTCCGGCGCTCGCGGTGTCCGACACGATCAAGCGCGTGGAGCGCGGTGAGGTGGCGGAGACGGTATCTCGCGACGGTCTCTTCAGCGTGCAGACACCGCAGGCGTTTCTCGCTCCCGCGCTACGCCGCGCATACGCCGGTGAAATCGTCGGCGCCACCGACTGCGCATCGCTGGTCGAGCGGACCGGCGGTCGCGTCGCTGTGGTGGAAGGCGATCGTCGGCTGCTCAAGGTCACGACGCCCGAGGATCTCGCGCTCGTCGAATCGTGGCTAGGCAACGAGGCCGTCGGCTAGCCCATCGCCTGTGGACACATTGATGCCCAATTGGCGTCTTTACAGTGCCAGGCACTGTAAAGAACAGTCGGAGCAAATCTCGTGGCTCTGAGAGCCGTCGTCTTCGACGTCGGCGAGACGCTCGTCGACGAGGAGCGCTGGTGGCGTCAGGTCGCGAAAGGCGCTGGGCTGCAGCCGCACGTTGTATGGGCTGCGCTCGGCGTGACGATCGAACGGGGCGAGGAGCACGATCTGCTGTGGCGGCACCTCGGTGTCGAAAGGCCCACGGGCTGGTGGGAGATTCTGTATTCGCTCGAGGACCTGTACCCCGATGCGCTCGACTGCCTCGAGCGTGTTCGAGCGCTCGGGCTGCGGGTCGGAATCGTCGGCAACCAGACGGAGGCGCTCGAGGCCTGGGTGCGCGAGGCGACTCTTCCGGCCGATGTCATCTCGTCGTCAGCGAGCCTCGGCGTGCGCAAGCCGGACCCCGCCTTCTTCGAAAGCGTGACGGAGCTCATGGACTGCCGGACTGGCGAGCTTGTATACGTGGGCGACCGCGTGGACAACGACGTCCTTCCGGCACTGTCAGCGGGCCTCGTCGCGGTTCACATTCGACGTGGGCCCTGGGGGCGCCTACAGCCGACGCCGCCGGAGGCGGCAATTGGCCTCGACGACCTCGCTTCGCTGCCCGACGCGTTAGCCTCGTTCATGTGAGCGAGCCCCGCGTAGGGATCGGCTACGACGCACACGCGCTCGAGGCGGGTTTGCCGCTCGTGCTCGGGGGCGTCACGATCGACTACCCGCGAGGGCTGGCGGGCCATTCGGACGGCGACGTCATCGCGCACGCGCTCATCGACGCGCTCCTGGGCGCAGCGAACCTGGGCGACATCGGCTCGCTCTTTCCGTCCGGTGACGAGCAGTACCGCGGCGCCTCCTCGCTCGACCTTCTCTGGGAGGCCTACCGCGAGGTGCGCGAGGCGGGCTGGGAGCTCGTCAACGCCGACTGCGTCCTCGTGGCGGAGGAGCCGCGGATCGGAGACGTGCGCGACGAAATGTGCGAGCGTCTTGCGGGAGCGCTCGGCGTCGAGCGAGGGCGCGTGGCCGTGCGCGCGACGACGACTGACCGCCTCGGCTTCACGGGTCGCGGAGAGGGGCTCGCGGCACAGGCGGTCGCGTTACTCCGACGATCGTGAGCGTCGTCCGCTACGCCGATCGGCAGGATCTCCACGAGCGTCGATACCAGGAGCTGAGCGAGCCTGTTTGGCCCAAATACCTGACGAACCGCGAGGTCGGAGACCTCTACTGGGACCGCTTGTACAAGGCGTTCGCGGACTTCCAGGTGGCGCTTCTCGACGCGAGGAGCTCCTCGC
>JBOHBA010000075.1:0-2876 GCA_050698095.1 Gaiellaceae bacterium | reverse complement strand
CGCTAAGGGCGATGATCACACCAGCGCTGCGCGGGTGTGGAGAATGGAGGACCTGGCCCCGTTCAGTTGGCGGCGAGCCTCAGGCTGATGTTGTCGAAGTACGCGTCGCTGTAAGACCCGACCAGGCGCCGCGCCGTCAGCACCACGTTGATCGAACGCGTCTTCTTCGGCACGCGCAGCGTGCCTGAGCGCGGGAGGAGTCCCGTCGTGTTTCCCCGGTCACTCGCTGTCACAGGCCCTATCGTCAGTCGGCCCAGAGCTCTGCCGGTCGCGCTGAGGAAGGTCGCCGAGACCCGACCGTTGTCGGCCCGGTCGAGGTAGCCGCCGATCAGCGCCGAGAGTCTCGCAGTGACTCTGCCAGCGTCGATTGCGCCCGCCGAGCCGGCGACGTTGATCCGCTGGGTCGCCGTTGCGACCGCTCGGTCCGGGCCGCCGGCGAAGAAGTTTTTCCCTCCGCCCCTCGGAGCGGCCAGGAACGACCCTCCACCGCCCGCGAAGCCTGCCCCGTAGCGAACGGCTGTGAAGCCGCCAGCCGTCGTCCAGCGCGGGATCGGCACGACGGCAGTGTCGCTCGTTGCGCCGGGGCTGCTCTCCGCACCCGGATTCTTGACCAGGTTCCCGCCGGGAAGCGGAAGCGGGAACGCAGCGCCGACGATGAGCAGGAACGTGGCCACCGCGACGGCGATCGGCAGCGCACGCCGAGCCCTTCTGTGGGCGGCGAATGCGACCGTCGACTTGATTCGCGGCACGATCCTCCCCTCGAAGCTGCGACCAATCCTCACGCGCCGCTCGATGTATGTCAAGACAGGCCGAGCTGGACGTCGTGCGCGCTGTGCCGGAGATGAACCGTGGCGTCCCGATTACAGGCTCCGGTCCAGCGTTCTGCACGAGATCGAAGTCCATGACGGCGGAAGCCGCCATGAGGCGGCCTCCGCGGTTCCCTTTGGGGAGAGAGGTCGGCGCTAGACGAGCGCCTTCCAGAACACCTTGACGTCCTCTGCGGGGAACGTCTCCGTCTCGAACACCTCGAGCTTTGCGATCTTGCCGAGGACGCGGAACGCGGCCTCGAGATCGGGGTACTCGAAGATGCCGAGATACTCCCACGGGCCCATGACAGCGAGGAAGCGCTCGACAGTACCGCCCTCGCCCTCGACGATCTTGTGGATCTTGTCGAAGTACTCGGGGGTCTTCTCGAGGTGCTCGCGCGCAATCGGCGCGACCCTGAAGAGCCCGACATAGGTGAACATAAGAACCTCCGATTCTCAGGGGCATCGCGTAGAGCCCCATCAAGGCTTCAGCGTCTTCCCCGCCGCAGCCAGCGGCATCAGCAATCGTACGTATCGAGCTGCTCGAAACTACGTAGTCGGCCGGCCTGGAGTCTGGAGGGCGTCCGGTTGTCCAGCGCGGCGTGGGGAACGCTTGCAGGCTTTTCGTGGGGATCGGCGAACCCGGACCGCCCGGAATGCGCATCTCGTTCGTCGTACTCGTGCTCGCCTTCGCGGGTCTGCTCGCGGTCGACCTCGCGCCGTCCGCGGCGCCGCGGAAGGCTGCGGCCGCGGCTCTGCGGACGGTTCTACAATCGGCACCTGCGACCGTCGAGGTCGCATTCGTCCAAAACGGCAGGCTCGTACGCGTCGAGCGAACCATTCCCGAAGGGGTCGCGCAGGAAGTTCACGCGCTCCGCGAGCTCGTCCAGGGGCCGACTCGGCTCGAGCGGCGTCGCGGGATCAGGACAGCTATTCCCGAGGGAGTCCGGCTTCGCTCCCTGCGCGCCGACGGCGAAGTTTGGCTCGTGAGCTTCTCCCGCTTGTTGCTCGGAGCGGGAGCTCCCGCGACGAAGGAGATGCGGCTGGCCCAGATCTCCGCGACACTCGCGCGGCTCGGCGACCTCCAGTTCGCGTCCGTCGCCGCGGAAGGCCGGCTCGTGACGACGCTTCGCCTCGGGATGCGCCAGGAGGCATGGCGCGCCGAGACGGGAGAGAACGACTACCGCTACGTCGTTCGCGGGATCCAGCTCCGGCTCTGGCTGCTCGGGTATCTCGACCGTGCGGACGTGACGGGCGAGCTCGACTACCTGACCGAGCAGGCGCTCCTCGCATTCCAGGGATGGGAGGAGCTCGACCGGACGGGATCGATCACCGGGCAGACCCAGGTCGCGCTGTTCACGGCGTCTCGGCCCGAGCCGTCAGCGCGGCGGCCGGGGAAGCGGATCGAGATCTATCGGGATCTCGGGGTGCTGCTCATGGTCGACTCGGGCGAGGTCATGCGCGTCATACACGCGTCGACCGGCATGGCAGGGCTCACTCCCGGCGGCTCGTTCCGCGTGTACGTGAAGACGCTTCTGTCGTGGTCCGTTCCGTTCGAGGTATGGATGCCGTATGCGGCGTACTTCACGGGTGGCATCGCGACGCATCAGTCGCCTTACGTCCCGTCGTACCCGGCATCTCACGGCTGCGTTCGCCTGCCGGAAGGCGAAGCCGAGCGGGTCTACCGCTTCGTCGACATCGGCACGCCCGTCTACGTCCTCTGAGTAGTCGGGCCGGGCTGGACTTACGCTTCGCGTCACTAGACTGAGTTCGTGCCCGTGTTTCGCGCGGCGAGGGTGCTGACTCTGACTCTGATCTCTCTAGCGGGAGTGGTCGCGGCGTCGACGGCGCTCGCCGGTGCGTCTTCGCCCACGGCGCGGAACGGCTTGCTCGCCTACACCGCTTTGCTGAGGTCGGAGCAGCTGTTCGTCGTGAGCCCCGATGGGGCCGGCGTCCAGCGGATCTCCACGAGCGATTCCGTCGAGTCGGAGCCCGTGATGTCCCCGGACGGAAGGCGGATCGCGTTCGTCTCGAGCCGCGACGGGAACGACGAGATCTACGTCATGAACG
>JBOHBA010000074.1:0-2952 GCA_050698095.1 Gaiellaceae bacterium | reverse complement strand
CCCCCCAGCCTGTCAGGCACTCAGGTTGCTCGGACTGAATGCACCGGCGGAAGCTTCGTCGCCGCCGTGAACCACGTCTTCCCTGCATCTCCCGAGCCGAAGACGTCTCCAGACGTCGCCCCGAAGTAGAGCCCCATGCTTGCACCCGAGCCGTCGCCGCAGAACGCCTGGCGCAGGATCGTGAGGTACGCGTTCTCGGACGGGAGACCCTCGCCGTGCTCGATCCAGCTCGCGCCCGCGTCGCGCGTCTCGTACACCCGCACCTTGCCGTCCGGCGTCGTGCGGTCCATGTCCGCGACGAGCGGGATCACGTAGGCGCTGTCGGGATCGTCCGGGTCGACGACCATCGGGAACCCGAAGTCGGACGGGAGGCCCTCTGCGATCGATGTCCAGCTCTCGCCCGCGTCGTCGGAGCGGTAGACACCGCCGTGAAACTGCATGAACAGCCGCTCGGGCTGCTTCGGCGCGCGGTGCATGTTGTGGACGCAGAGGGTCAGCGTGTCCTCGCGGGCCTCCTCGGGCATGTAGCGCGGATAGAGATTCTCGTTCCCGTTGCGCCATGTCTGGCCGCCGTCGTCAGTGAGCCAGACGCCGACCGCCGAGATCGCGAGCGCCACACGCGACGGGTCTCCGGGCCACGTCGCGATCGAGTGAATGCACATGCCCCCGGCGCCAGGGCTCCACTCCGGGCGCGTCGGTTGATCCCAGAACGGCTTGTTCAACTCCCAGGTTGCGCCTCCGTCGTGGGACTCGAACAGGACACCGGGCGCGCCACCCGCGTACAGATGGTCGTCGTCCTCCGCGGGCACGACCGTCCACAGCCGCTCGAGCGGCTTCTCGGCATCTTCGGGAAGCTCGAGACCAGCGGCCTGCTCCCACTCGGCCGAAAGGTCGTCAGTGTAGAAGACCTTCGGCCCGTAGAAGGCCGAGGTCACGCAGGCCAGGTAGCGGCCGCTTCTCGGGTCGCGCGTCGCGTACTCGACGGGCTCGCCCGCGAACGCGCGTGAGGTGACCTCGAATGCTCCGCTCGCCTCGCCCTCGAGCACGAACAAGCCTTTCTTCGTTCCGACCAGAAGCTCAGTCACAGCTCATCCTCCCGAGATCGCGGGGAGCACGTGCAGCCGGTCCTGGGCGCCGACCGCTGTGTTCTCCCGTCCGTATTCCTTGTTTACGAAGACGTTGATGTGCTCGCGGATCGCTCCGCGCTCGTCGAGGATCCAGCCCTTGACGTCGGGGTGCTCACGCTCGAGCGCTTGCAGGACTTCACCGACGGTCGCGCCCTCGAGCTCGAGCTCGCGCTTCCCTCCCGCCAGCTCCGACAGTGGAGCCCGAAGTCTCACGACCGGCACGCGGTGATCCTAGTGGTCTCTCCAAGATACGTGGCTGGTTCGCCGGCGAAAACCGAGCTGGCCTAGGACGCAGGGAGGGCGCGTACCGGAAGGTACGTGTCCGACCGAGGACGACGGCATGCGAAGTGTTTGCAGCCGCGCGAAGCGGATGCGTACTTCTTGGAGCGACCACTCAAATCGCATCACTCGTAAGACGACGAACGGAGCGAGAAGTAATCGACGGCTATGCGCCGACCTATCGAGCGAACAATCGGCGGAGCAGGCTCCGTTCGTTCCGTGCCTGCCGCGCCTTTATCCGGGCTTCGACGCGATCGAGGATCTCCTGCATCTGCCGCCGCGCCGCCTCGCTCTCCTCGCGACGTCGGCGGAATCGATCGCGATCCTCGGGACTCGGTCTCCTCAAGTCCGCTCCTCCAGAAGCTCGATGATGTCGTCGACTCTAGCTCCGATTTCCATCAGCATTCGCCCCAGGCCCGCGAGGAGCTCGACAACGTCCTCCAGGCTCGCGCGTTGACGTCTCGACCACACGCCTCATGATCGCGCCGTGCTGACTCGATCGCCAGATGGCCAATCGAGTCATGTCCGTGGGGTTGCTCGTCGCGCCCGGCGCAGCCGAGTTACGCTGCCCACGATTTCACCGAACGGAGGTCGAGCGTGAGCGTGGCGGTAACCCAACAGAAGCAGTTCATCGGCGGCGGGTTCGTCGATTCGACATCGGGCGAGACGTTGGAGGTGCTGAACCCGGCGACCGGCGAGGTCATCGCCGAGGTCCCGCGCGGGACGGCAGAGGACGTCGAGCGCGCGGTCGACGCGGCGAAGAAAGCCTGGAGCGAGTGGCAGGACAAGACTCCGAAGGACCGCATGGAGCTCCTGCTGAAGCTCGCCGACATAATCGACGAGAACGCCGAGGAGCTCGCGCGCCTCGAGTCGCTGAACGTGGGCAAGCCCTGGTGGGTCGCCGTGGACGAGCCTGGAGTCATGTCCGACAACCTCCGGTTCTTCGCGGGCGCGGCGCGCAATCTCGAGGGGAAGGCCGCCGCCGAGTACGCGGAGGGCTACACGTCGATGATCCGCCGCGAGCCGCTCGGCATCGTGGCGGGCATCTGCCCCTGGAACTACCCGCTCTTCATGGCGATGTGGAAGATCGGGCCCGCGCTCGCAGCAGGGAACGTGCAGATCATCAAGCCGGCCGAGCAGACGCCGCTCACCATGCTCCGGTTCGCCGAGCTCGCGCAGGAGGTCATTCCGCCTGGCGTGCTTCAAGTCGTAACCGGCGACGGAGTACCGGTCGGCGACGCGCTCGTCCGGCATCGAGACATCCGCCTCGTCTCGCTCACCGGCGACACCGCGACCGGCAAGCTCATCGCCGCCAACGCCGCGCAGACCGTGAAGCGCGTTCACCTCGAGCTCGGCGGCAAGGCGCCGATGGTGGTGCTCGACGACGCCGACCCGTCGACCGTGGCCGAAGCGGTCAAGATCGGCGGGTACTTCAACTCCGGGCAGGACTGCACCGCCTCGTCGCGCGTCCTCGTGAGCGAGAAGATCTACGACGACGTGCTCTCTGCCACGGTCGAGGCCGTCGAGACGCTGACCGTCGGCGATC
>JBOHBA010000073.1:0-2932 GCA_050698095.1 Gaiellaceae bacterium | reverse complement strand
GTGGATCCCGAGGCGGTGCGCAAGCGGCGCGTAGACCTCGAGCGTCTCACGCGCCTTCTGGGCCTGCTTCTGCTTCGTCTGGTACTCGATCGTGCGCATGTTGTGCAGGCGGTCGGCGAGCTTGATGAGGATGACGCGGACGTCGTGCGCCATCGCGACGATCATCTTCCGGTAGTTCTCGGCCTCGGCCTGCTCGCGGCTCTGGAAGCTGATCCGCGTCAGCTTCGTCACGCCCTCGACGAGGAGCGCGATGTCCGCGCCGAACTCCGCGCGAAGCTCCTCGAGATCGGCGCCGGTGTCCTCGACGACATCGTGGAGGAGGGCGGCGGCGATCGTCTGCTCGTCGAGGTGCAGCTCCGCGCATACCCGCGCCACGCCGAGAGGGTGGTGGATGAACTCCTCGCCCGACCGGCGCGTCTGGCCGGCGTGCGCGCGCTCGGCGAACTCGAATGCGCGGCGGACCAGGTCCTTGTCGACGTCCGCGTTGTACGCCTCGACCTCGGCGATCAGTTCCTCGACGAGGTCTTCGTGGTGTCGTCTGGCGTCGAGGACGCTCACTCGCTCAGTGTACTGAGCAGGCCCCTCGACCCCTCCTCACGCATCTAAAGGAGCAGGCGCTTCGATGCCGAAGTCGCTTCCGCATGAGGGCGCTCCGACGATTGCTCCAGCAGCGAGCCGCACGACGTCTGGCACTCGTGATGCGGGACGTGCTCATTCCGTCTCGTCCGGGACTGGGCTGAGCTACGCCGCCTGTGGCAGCGCGTCCTGCTCGAGGAGCGCGCGAAACGACTCGGATTCGAGCAGTTGACGACGACGCACCTGCTCGCCCCCGAGCCCGAGCTCGCCGAAGATGCGCCGCGCCTCTGGTGTCCAGGACGATTCCCCCCTGCGCCAGAGCTCGGCGAGCGCCGACCGGAGCTCCTCGTAGCCGTCAGGGGTGTCGAAGATACGGCGGACGACGAGCTGCGGCGAGACGGTTCCGTTCCAGTGGTTCTCCTTGAGCCGGCAAGCGACGTCGAAGAGCCCCTCTGCGCGTAGTCGATCGAGCTGGCCGCCCTGCCCGAACGCGATTGCGCTCCCTGCGTCGCGTCCGTGCTGGCGTACACGGAAGCGAAGATGCTTGCCCTCGCCGACGGTCGAAGGTGACAGAGGCTGCGTTGCCGGGACGAGCAGCGTCACGTCCGGGTTCCCGAGCCCGAACGGCGCGAGGCGCTCGAGCTCCAGCGCCAGATCGAGGGTGAGCTCCTCCGCCGAGACAACCGCGTCCACGACGGTCGGCGCGTACAGGTCTTCCTGCGCGAGCTGCGCGTCCGCGTGTGCCGCAAAGGACTCGGCGAACGCGTCGAGCTGCGACGGGTCGATGGAGAGCCCGGCCGCCGCTCGGTGACCGCCGTAGCGCTGCAGATGCTCCGCACAGGCGCTGAGCGCGCCGTGGAGATCGAACTGCGCGACCGACCGACCCGAGCCTTTCCAGCCCTCGCGCGATCCCGCGACGAGGACGACGGGCCGGTTGAAGCGCTCGACGAGCCGCGATGCGACGATCCCGATCACGCCTTCGTGCCAGTCCTCGTTCCAGAGCACGTAGCCACGCCGGCGTCGCTTCGGCTCTGGCATCGAGTCGACGAGGGCGATCGCCTCTCGCACGATGCGGTCTTCGACGCGCTGCCGCTCGCGGTTCAGATCTTCGAGCTCGGCGGCAAGCCGCCGAGCCTCGTCCGCATCCTCGGTCAGCACGAGCTCGAGAGCGACGTCCGGACGGCAGAGCCTTCCCGCGGCGTTGATGCGAGGCGCAAGCCGGAATGCGACCGCGCCCGAGTCCACCCCAGCCGGATCGACCTGCGCGCTGCGCATGAGCGCCTGGAGGCCGACTCGGCGCGTGCTCGCGAGAGCTTTCAGCCCCGCGGATGCCAGCGCGCGATTCTCGTCCACGAGCGGCACCACGTCGGCGATGGTGGCGAGCGCGACGAGATCGAGGTGCCGGCGCACGGCGGGGTGCTCGGCGCCGAGCAGCGCCTCGCCGAGCTTGTGCACGACACCTGTGCCGCAGAGCTCCGGAAACGGGTACGACGAAGGCCTCGTCGCGACCACCGGGCAGTCGGGCAGGGCGCTGCCAGGCCGGTGGTGGTCGGTCACGACGACCTCGAGCCCACTCTCCTTGGCCGCCGCGATCTCGTCCACGGCGGTGATGCCGCAGTCGACCGTCAGCACGAGCCCGACACCCTCGTCAGCGAGCCGATCGAGCGTCTCGCTCGAAACGCCGTAGCCTTCCTCGAAACGGCTCGGAAGGTGCCAGACGACGTCGGCCTCGAGCTCGCGCAGGTAGAGCACGGCCAGCGCCGTCGCGCAGATGCCGTCGACGTCGTAGTCGCCGTGGACGCAGATCCGGGCGCCGCGATCGATCGCCGCCCTTATTCGCTCCACGGCCAGCGCCATGTCGCCGAGCAGCAGCGGGTCATGCCCCGGAAGCTCGGCCTCGAGGAATCGCTGCGCAGCGTCAGGCTCGGCATATCCGCGGCGGACGAGCACGGCCGCCGCGACGTCGCTCAGCCCCAACTCCTGCGCGAGCGCGGCCGCAGCCTGAGCATCGTAGGGAGCGATCGTCCACGCACCTTGCACTCGCTGGACGGTACGGACGCCTCCGGACGGCTCAGAGCTTCTAACGCGATGATCGCCCGACATGGCCGTTCATTGCGTTAGGAGCTCTTACGCTAACCCCCGTTGCGCCGGCGAATCGAGTCGGCGACCACCTTCACCCAGAGGAGCACGATCCCGACAGTCGCCCCCACGACGACGACTGCGATCGGGGTGACGAACGCCATCTGCTCGAGCGAGTACTTCGTGACCGCGGCGCCACCGAGCCAGATCGCGAGAACGACGACGGACATCGCGCCGACGAGCTTCCACTGAGTCACGTCACGAAGCGTAGATACCC
>JBOHBA010000072.1:0-4745 GCA_050698095.1 Gaiellaceae bacterium | reverse complement strand
ATTCCCGCCGCATCGAGGATGCCACGCGCCCACGACTGCACCGAGTGGCCTGACGCGACTCGCTCACGAAGGCGACGACCCATCGTGGCGCGCTCGGCGCCGCTCAGCTCCCCAAGCGCCAGGATCCTGTCGGCGAGCGCGCGCGGATCGGAGCGCGGAAAGCGTTGCTCCGAATCGAGAAGCGAGTCGAAGATCGGGTTCGAGGCGAGTACGGGAAGGCAGGCGGCAGCAGCCTCGTACACGACCTTGTCCGGCGCCCCCGCGCGCATGTTGTTGACGAGCGCGTCGTGGCCTGCGAAGAGGCGCGGCAGCTCCGCGCGCGGAACCGCATCGCCCAGCACGACGCGCCCATCGAGCCCGAGCTCGCTCGCGACCTGCTCGAGCTCGGCTCGGTGAGCCCGCTCGTCGTCCGAGAGCGCCGGGCCGTGAAGGCGAATGTGGATGTCGGCGCCTGCCAGCGCGACCGCCGCGAGCACGACGTCCAGCCCCTTCGCGGTCGAGTAGCGGCCGAGCGAGAGCAGGCGCACCCCCGGTCCCTCTCTGGGCGGCGAGCACGGAAACTCGGTGAGGTCTATGCCGTGGCCGATCGCGTGAACCTTCTTCGAGGGAAGCGGGAACGATCGCTCGTCAACGCTCGTCACGGCTGTGGACACGCGCTCAGCTGCACGCAGGAGCCTGCTCGCGCGCCAGTGCGTGAACCAGAGAACGAGCGGCACGCGGAGCGGTCGCACGAGCGGCGCCGCAAGGACAGCGTAGATCGGGCACATGTGCGCGACCACGGCGCCGCCGCCGCGAAGTCCTCGAAGCTCGCGCGCGAGCGCCGCCTCGAAACGGAGCCCACGACCGGCTTTCTTCCCGGCACGAAACGTCCGGACGCGGCAGTTGGGCGGCAGCACATCCTCGACCGCTCCGTCCGCGAGCACGACGATCTCGTCGACGAGCTCCGCGAGAGCGCGCAACTTGGGAACGGTTGCGGCGAGCGCCGGGTGTCCCGGATCGACCTGCTGTGTGATGAAGACGACCTTGGCCATGCGTCACTCAGAAGAAATCGAAGTCGCCGAGCGTAAAGTGCCACGCATCGGCTGACTCGTCGATCGAGGCGCCGTCCGCGAGGGGCTTGCCGATGAAGCGGAGCCTCGTGTTCGTGGGCGCGAAGCCTGTGAGAATCAGCGCCCGGCGTTGAGCGCGCGAGCGAGGCGGGAGCAGCACGAGTGCGTCCGCGCCACCTCGCACCTCGGCGACGACACGGGAGACGAGCGCGCGTACTTCCGGACCGCCCCCGGGGGCGGCGACGAGGTCGGCGAGGAACCCCGCCGAGACGCCGTGCTTGAACGTGTGCCCGACCACTGCGACGCCCGCGAGCTCGCCCGCACGGTACGCGCCGAAGCAGCGATAGTCACGGGGCGAGTCGAGGTAGCGCCAGTTGAAGTACTCGGCGTCGCGGACGAAGTGCCTTCCGTACCCCGCTGCCGCACGCCGGCCGAGCTCGTCCATGTCCGGCCCGAAGCGGTCGACCACGCGAACCTCGAAGCCGCGGATCGTCCTGGCGCCGGCCGAAGGCGACCCCAACCCGCCGCGCTGCCCGGCTCTCCCGAGCGCGTACCGAACGACCGCTCCCGCCCGCAGCGGCCGGGCCCACAGCCGGAGTCGCGGCAGGTCGATCCACCCGAGCCGGCTCATGAAGATCGGGTAGGAGGCGCCGTTCGGGAACGTCACCGTGAGAGGCGAGCCAGAGGCAGCCGCTGCCGCCTCGTTCTCGCGCTCGAGGGTCGAGAACACCCCCTGCCCGCGGTACCGCGGATCGGTCGCGACGTTGACCGGGATCGCGAGCCGCGTCTCGACCCCGTTCAGCGCCGTCTTGAAGAAGCTCATCGCCGCGACGCCGACGACCTCGCCGGCATCGACCGCGAGCGACACGATCCCCTCCCCCGCGGGGTTCCGCTCGAACCACCATGCGAACTCCTCGTCGGAGAGCTGAGTCGTGCCGACGCGCGCGAGGAGAGAGACGAGCGCCGCACGCCGGTCCGCCGAGTAGCGGACCACCTCGAAGCTCAACGCGAAGCCAATCCGAGAGCCCTGGTCAGCGCGCGTCTCAGATGTGTCCCGGCTACCGTGTCCTTGACGGACAGAAGGTCGCACGCGCCGGCGAGAACGAGCTCGAACGTGCGGGCCGAGTAGGGCTCGACGTTGTACCGAAGGAGCTGGAACCGATCCGTGCGCGGCCCGTTCGCGCCCGAGACTGCCGTGAAGGCGAGCGTGTAACCGGCCTGCTGGACGAGGCTCGCATGCTCTGCCCGAAAGTCGGCGCGCGACCCCTTCACGTACGCGTACGCGTCGATCTCTCGTCCCAGTCGCTCCTCGAGTCGCAGCTTCGAGACGGCGATCTCACGGAGCGCCTCCGCAGGCTCGAGCTCGGTGAGCCGCCGATGTCCGATCCCGTGCGCCTCGACGCGAACGCCGCCCGCCTCGAGCTCGGCGAGCTCGGCCCAGTCGAGCGTCGGATTGTGGACGCCGTAGCCGACCAGCGGCTCCTCGTGCGGCAACGGCCGCGAGTCGTCCAGGTACCCGATCGGCGCGAAGATGACCGCGGGGTAGCCATGCGACTGGAGGATCGGAAGCGCATTCACGAGGTTGTCGCGGTACCCGTCGTCGAACGTGATGAGCACAGCCCGCTTCGGAAGCGGGCGGCCGTCGACGTAGTGGTCTCTGACAGCTTCGAGCGGGACGGGCTCGTACCCGAGCTCCCCGAGGACGCACATCTGCTCCGCGAAGACAGCCGTCGGAACGGTGATCGGGTTCGGTGAGAGATCGTTGACCTTGTGGTACATGAGCACGCGCAGCGTTCGGTCGACCTCGCCGTCGAAACCCCCAACGCTGCTCACAACCTCGCCCGTGACGCGGTAGAGGCCGTTCTTCGCCAACTGCATCGCCTTGTACGGAAACATCGGCGTGAGTGTAGGCGCGGGCCGGACCGCGACGATCGAACGATGGGCCGGACTGACGGCAGCTACCGCCGAGTGAGCGCCGCCTCGACGAGATCGCGAATCTGTCGCGCGTACTCCTCGGGGGTCGCGAGCCACGGCTGCACCGCGATCGCTGCCGCGGAGCCGAGGCGCTCCGCGAGCGGCCGATCGGTGAGAACGCGAACGAGCGCGTCGGCGAGCGCCCGAGCGTCACCTGGCGGCGCCAGAAGACCTGTAGCCCCGTCGTCCACGATGTCCGGAATGCCGCCGACCCCGCTCGCCACCACGCCACGCCCGCGGCAGAACGCCTCCACCACGACGCGACCGAGCCCCTCGGAGCGCGAAGGGAGCACGAGCACGGTCGCCGCATCCAGCGCTCGCGACACCTCGGGCGTCGGCAGCGCCTCTGTCCACCGCGTTTGTTCAGGCAGCTCCGAGACCAGCCGCGCAACGACATCGCGTCGCGCGCCCCTCCCGACGATGTGCAATGTCGCGTCAGGCACGCGCGGAGCCGCGAGCCGCCAGGCCTCCGCCAGGACGTCGACCGCCTTGTAGCGCTCGAGAACGCCCACGAAGAGCGCGGCCGGGGGCTCCGGAAGTGGCCTCGGCTCGCTCTCCAGGAACGGCTCGAGGTCCATGAAGGCTGCGAACGTCGCGGTCGGCTCGACGCCCTGGGCTCTGGCGATGCCAGAGGTGTAGGACGAGATCGTGCGCACCCCGTCGGCGCCGTGAAGCCCGCGCCTCGCGAGCCAGTCCGCGAACGGCGCGAGCGCCCTGCGCAACGGCGAGCCGTAGAGCCGCGCGGGCGCGGCGGGATCGCCGTGAATGTCGGCGATGACCGCTGTCGACACACGTGCGAGCCGTCGCCCGAGAAGCGCGAGCGCGGTTTCCTGGGCGCCCTGGACGAGCACTGCATCGGGCCGGAAGTCGCGGAGCTCGCGCCCCACCCGAAAGGGCAGCAGCCCGTAGAAGATGGCGCCGTCGAGCGCTCGAGGCCGTGCTTTGCGCACGAGTCGGAATCGCGGATCGGACCCTCCCCCTCCGTCACTCGCGAGCACGCGCACCTCCATCTCGTGTGAGAGCGCCGTGAACTTCTGCTCGAGCGAGGGCGAGAGCGGAAGCGCGTACCTCGTGCGACCGACCATGAGAAGCTTCCGTCTCACGACGCGACCGCCCGGGCGAGCTCAGCCTCGATCCGCGTGAACACCGCTTCCTCGGTATAGCCCGACACCGACCCGGCCGTTGCGTCGGCGAGCCGCCCCCGAAGCTCGTCGTCGTCGAAGAACCCTCGTATCGCTGCGGCGAGCGCGGCGGCATCGTTCGGCGACACGAGCAGTCCGTTCTCGCCGTCGCGCACCACCTCCGGGACGCCTCCCACCGCGGTCGCGATCACCGGGCACCCGACCGCGAGCGCCTCGACCACCGCATGCGGGAAGTTCTCCCAGGCCGAAGACAGCACCGAGGCGTCGGCGGCGCGGAACAAGCGCAGGACATCCTCACGCGACACGCTCCCGAGGAAGCGCACTCTCGCCTCGAGACCCAGCTCGGCCGCCCGGCGCTCGAGTGACCGCCGATCGGGGCCGTCTCCCGCGACGACCAGCGTGACGCCAGGTACCGCCGCAACGGCGTCGAACGCGACACCGAGCGCCTTCTGCGGCCCGAGCCTGCCGGCGAAGGCGAGCACGCGACCGTCGAGCTCGAGCTCGCGGCGCAACACTGCACGGTCCGCAAGCGTCGGGACGACGGGCGCGGGATTCGGCAGCACCGACACGCGGCCCGCCT
>JBOHBA010000071.1:0-4041 GCA_050698095.1 Gaiellaceae bacterium | reverse complement strand
ATGGTCTCCCAGCCTGCGAAGACACCGATGAGGCGCGTCGCTCCGACCCCTGCAAGCACTCCCGCGATCCCACCGAGGACGCTGAGGAAGAGCGCCTCGATCAGGAACTGCATCTGCACCTTCCACGGCGTCGCGCCGACCGATTTCCGGATCCCGATCTCACGGAAGCGCTCGTGGACGGACACGAGCATCATGTTCATGATCCCGATTCCGCCCACGAGCAACGCGATACCGCCGAGCGAGAACGTGAGCACGCGAAAGGTGGTCGTGGCTCTCTGCGCCTCCCTGATGATGCTCGCCTGATCTTCGGCGCTGAAGTCGTCCGGGTACGAATCGGGAAGCTTGTGCTGCTCACGGAGGAGGTCCTCGATCGCTCCGATCGTCGGCTCGATGTCCGCCTCGGTCTCCACGCGGAGGTCGACGTGGACGACGTTGGCGCCTCCGAGGAGCACCCGAGTCACGATCGGGAGCGGGACGAAGATTCGGTTGTCGAGGTTCTCGTCCGCGAGCGCGCCGCGTCGGGACTGGATGCCGACGACCTCGAACTCCTGGCTTCCCACGCGTACCGTCTGTCCGAGCGCGCTCTCGCCGGGGAACAGCCGCTCCTGCGCGTCGAGGCCGACCACCATGACGCTCCTCCCGAAGCTCACGTCTGCCGCTGAGATCAACCGCCCTTCCACGACCTGCTGGTTCTGGACGCCGGCGTACGCAGGCGTCACTCCCTCGAGCCAGGTGTTGGCCTGGTTGCGCCCCGCGGAGACGACGATGCTCTCGATCGCCTGGTGAGGCGAGACGGCCGTGACGGCCGGAAGCTGCGAGAGCGCCGCGATGTCCTCCGGCGTGATCGTGCGGTCGCTGGCGGACTGGCGCGTGCCGATTGTGATGAACTCGCCGTCGACCTTGACGACGTTCCCGCCCAGACGGCGAATCGAGTCGGCGACCTCTTTCTGCGCGCCCGAGCTCACAGCCGTGACGGCGACGAGCGACGCCACGCCGATCACGACGCCGAGCGCCGTCAGCGCCGCACGGAACCAGTTGGCGCGGAGCGAGCTCAGCGCGATCCGGCTGTGTTCGAGGAGCGTCGTCATCCGACCGCGCCGACTGCCTCTGGGCTCGCCGTGCGTGCCGTCGGCTCGTCAGCGACCACGAGGCCGTCCGCGAAGCGGATGATCCTCGAGGCGTGCTCGGCGACCTCGCTCGAGTGCGTGACCATGACGATGGTCGCACCCTGCTCGTTGAGGGTGCCGAGGATCGAGAGCACCTCCGCCGCGCTGGCCGAGTCGAGATTCCCGGTCGGCTCGTCCGCGAGGATCACGCGCGGATTCACGACGAGCGCACGTGCGATTCCGACGCGCTGCTGCTCACCGCCGGAAAGCTGGTTCGGAAGGTGGTCCACCCGCTCGGCGAGACCCACGCTCGCCAGCGCTTCGAGAACGCGGCTCCTCCGCTCGGCGGCAGGGACTCCCGCGTAGATGAGCGGGAGCTCGACGTTCTTGTACGCGTTCGTCCGCGGGATTAGGTTGTACGCCTGGAAGACGAAGCCGATCCTCTCTCCGCGCACCCGAGCACGATGCGTCTCGTCGAGGGTGGACATCTCCTCGCCGACGAGCTCGTACGAGCCCGTCGACGGGCGATCGAGGCAGCCGAGGATTCCGAGCAGCGTCGTCTTCCCCGAGCCGGAGGGGCCCATGATCGCGACGAACTCCTGCTCGCGCACGGTGAAGCTGACCCCCCGGAGGGCTTCGACCGAGACCTCGCCCGACTTGAAGACCTTGGTGACGTCGGTGAGGTCGATGACGTCTTCGCGGACGCGAAAGGTCACTCTTCCTCCGCCGCTGCCGCGACCTCCGGGAGGACGACTCGTGCTCCGGCCTTCAGCCCGCTGACGATCTCGACACGCTCGGCGGTCTCGAGGCCCGTTTCCACCTCGACCTCGATCTCCTGCCCCGCCTCGTCGAGGACGGTCACGAACTCCTGATCCTCGTCGTTCGTGGACACCGCCTCGAGCGGGACGCGAATGGCATCGGCCTTCTTCGCGACGACGATCCGCACGCTCGTGTTCATGCCAGGCTTCAGGCCCTCCGAGTCCTCGAGGCCGATCCGAACCGGGAACGTGATGACTCCGCCCGTGTCCGTCCCCGTGAGGGCGACGAACTCGACCGTGCCGGAGAACGTCTCACCGCCGAGAGCGTCGACGCTGACGTTGGCATGCATACCCTCTTCGACCTGCGCGACGTCGAACTCGCTCAGGTTGACGTTGACCGCGAGATTGTCGAGGTCCGAGACCGAGGCGACGGGAGTCGTCGCGTCGACACGGGCGCCCTCCGCGACGAACACTGCGGAGACGGTGCCGCTCCAGGGAGAGGTGACCACGAGCTGGCCCTGTGCGGCGCGGGCCGCGGAGAGCCGGTTCTGGGCGCCTTGGATCTTGAGCAGCCCGAGCCGCACCGGCACATCAGCCGTGGAGCTGCCGCTCCCGTTCGACGCCTTGCGCATTGCGATCCGCAGCGTGCGGAGGTCGGTGCGTGCGCGCAGGAGCTCGAGCTGGGCCGCAGTCACGTCCGCCTGCGTCGAGCCCTGTCGCAGGCGTATGCGCCTCTCCTTGGCTGCTGCGAGGGTCTGCTCGGCGGCGGCGATCGCTTCGGGCGACGGCGCCTGGGCGGGCCGGAGGAGTGCTGCGAGCTCAGCCCGAGCTCGGTCGACCTCGAGCTCCGCGGCACTGACGTCGGCGGGCTCGGCCGGGGCGAGCAACTTCGCGAGCCTCGCCTTCGCGGCCGCGATATTGGCCTTTGCCGCGTCGATCTCCCTCTGCGTCACCGGTTGCGTCCGATCGCTCCGGACGAGGGCCTCGAGGTCCGCCTCGGCCTTCTTGACCTCCGCCTCGGCGGTCGCGATTGCCACCGGATCCGGCGGTCCGGTGAGTCGCGCGAAACGCTGCTCAGCGGCTCTGACGGCAGTGCGGGCGGCCGTGAGCGACTCGGCTGTGGGTGCGGGTGCGGGCCTGAGGAGGGCGGCGAGGTCCGCGCGCGCCTTCGCGACGTCGGCGTCGGCGGTGCTCAGATCGGATCGGGACGCCGGCCCGCGCGCCAGAGCGAGCCGCTGCTTGGCGAGCGCGACGCTCGCGAGCGCGATGTCCAGTGCCCCTGTGCGCGCGGATGGAGGAAGCTCGAGCAGCGCTGTCTCGAGATCGATCTGCGCCTGCGCGGCCGCGGAGCTCGCCACACCGCCGTCGTCGAGGACGGCCAGTGTTTGGCCGGCATCCACGCTCTGGCCGGGAGCGACGAGAACATCGGAGATCGTCCCGGTCGCGCTCGGGAAGATGGCGTTCACGGGCGCCGACGAGCCGACGGACGTGCTCTGACCGGACAGCCCGTCGACGATCTGCCCGACCCCCCCGACCGTGACCACGATGGGTCCGCGCGTAGCCGTCGCAAGCGACTGCGATGCCTGTGCTTCCGCGTTCCCTTGTAGCCGCCACACGCTCAGCGCTACCACCGCCGCGGCGATGACGGCAAGCGTGATAAACGCTCGCCGCGACGGGCGAGCGCGAAGCCCCCAGGTTGTTCTCACCCTCCTCCTCCTCTCAAGGTTCTCTCTGAATATCGCGAATGCGCGGCCAAACGTCAATGAAGACTCGCCTTTCGGCCAGCAGTTCGCTCGATGCGCGGAAATCTTTCGCGGACCTATTGAACTCGGCCGCGCCATCTGCTATCTACCAGTGCACTACCTCGCGGGGGGAAACGCGCGGGGGGAACTGGGGAGAGGGTCATAGTGCGGGACAACAGGGTCTGTGCGGCCGCGCTCGCGGTCATGCGGAACAGGGATGTTGAGCGTCGTCGGTTGGCCGGGCATCGGCCCACGGCGGCGTTTCGCTATGCCTGCCTGCGCTCGTCACGGCTCTCCCCGTTCGAGAGGCGGCCGCGGTTCTGTCTGCCGCGGGCACGTGAAATCGGAAGCTCGACTCGGCTGGGAGGTCGCGAGACATGATGCGTTGGATCGTTGGTGCGAGCCTGAGGTTCCGGCTCCTGGTCGTGGCTCTTG
>JBOHBA010000070.1:0-4302 GCA_050698095.1 Gaiellaceae bacterium | reverse complement strand
AGTCCAAGGTCGTGCTCGGGCACTTCGGCTCGCTCTGGCTGCGGATCTCGACGCACGGTCCCTTCATCCACACGGCGTTCAGCGAGGGGAAACGCGACCAAAACTCGATCGTTCGCATGCGCGAGGTGCTCGACGCGGTGCTCGAGTGGATTCCGACTTGGGAGGACGACCCGTCGAACTCCTATCGCGGGGCGAAGGCGATCGTGAACGTGGGCGCCGTTGAAGGCGGGTTTGGCTGGCGTGTCTCGCGCACACCGCATCGCACCGATCTCTTCCTGGACGTCCGCGTCCCGCCGACGAAGGAGATGGCGGTCGCACGCGCCCAAGTGCTGGAGATGGTGCGCGGACTCGCTGCGCGCTTCCCGGACTACGGCCTCGAGGGCGAGGTCTACGTGACGGCGCCCGGAGCCGAGATCCCCGAGGATCACGCGCTCGTCGGTGCGCTCGACTCGGCTCACGCCGAGGTGTTCGGCTCGCCTCCCGAGCGAGACGTGACCCGCTGGTTCTCCGATGCCTCGGTGCTCTCGCGCTACGGCATCGCGACCGTGAACTACGGCACGTCGACCGGCCTCCTCGACACGGTCAAGGGCGAGAACCTCCAGATCGACGGGCTCGTGAAGACAGCCGAGGTATACGCGCGAGCGGCGATGAAGGTGTGCGGGGTCACATGACCGAGGAGGTTCCGGTGTCCGACAGCTCGAAGCTCGATGTTCTCGAGCGCATGCTCGACGGCTTCAACCGACACGATCTCGACACGATCATGTCGCTCTTCGCCGATGAGTGCGTCTTCGAGGCGCCTCGCGGACCGGATCCGTGGGGGCGGCGCTTCAAGGGGAAGGAGGCAGTCCGAGAGGGTCTCGGAGCGCGCTTCACGGGCATTCCCGACGTCAGCTACGAAGGCCACGGCGACTTCGTCTCCGGAGAACGCGGCGCCTCGGAGTGGACGCTCAGAGGCACCACGGTCGACAGCCAGCGGCTCGAGGTTCGCGGCTGTGACCTCTGGACCTTCCAAGGCGACCAGATCGTGCGCAAGGACTCGTACTGGAAGATCGTCGAGCGGTGAAGCTCGTCACCTTCGGGGAAGACCCACGTGTCGGCGTCCTTGCCGGCGACGAGATCACGGTCCTAGACGTCCCGACCATGCGCGAGTACTTCGAGCGCGGGGGTGCCGACGAGACCGGCGAACGCGTGCCGCTCGCGGAGACGCGTCTGCGCGCTCCGATCGTCCCGAAGAAGCTCATCCACACTGCCGGCAACTTCCGAGAGCACGAGGAGGAGTCGAAGCAGGTTGGCTGGTCGCACGAGATCGCGCCCTGGATCGTCTTCTTCCAGAACGTGGACGCGATCGTCGGCCCGGACGAGCCCGTCGTCTACCCCGAGCACCTGACCGAGGAGCTCGACTACGAGCTCGAGCTCGCGATCGTCATCGGCAAGGCGGGCAGGTGGTTCTCGCCCGAGGAGGCGCGTGCCTATATCGCCGGCTATGTCATCTTCAACGACGTCACCGCGCGCGACATCCAGCGTCGCGAGATGCGCTCGGGGGTCTTCTCCTTCTGCAAGGCGATCGACACCTTCTGCCCGCTCGGGCCCTGGATTGTCACGGCGGACGAGATCCCCGACCCCCACGACCTCGCCATGGAGCTCCGGGTCAACGGGGAGGTGCGCCAGACGTCGCACTCGGGACGGATGAGCGTGACGATCCCGGAGATCGTGAGCCACTATTCCGCGCTCGGGTACTCGGCCGGCGACGTCGTCTCGACAGGGACCGTATCGGGCGTTGCCGGATTCTCGCCCGACGCGGCTTCTCTCTACCTCCGGCCGGGCGACGTGATGGAAGCGGAGATCGAGCGCATCGGAGTGCTCCGGAATCCTGTGGTCGGCTGGGAGGAGGCGCACGGAGAGCCCGCTCCGCCGCGCGTGCGGTGGTAGTCGGCTCGCTCGAGCTCCTCCCAGTTCTCGACGCAGTGGGTCTGCTCGCCGACTACGAGGAGGTGTATCCGGGAGTCGCAGCTGAGGCGTGGGAGCCGTACCGCGAGCTGTACCCGGAGCTCTTCGCAGGTGAGACTTGGCGCCTTCCGTGCAACTGCTTCCTCATCCGGGCGACCGGCGTCACGATCCTCGTGGACACGGGCGTCGGGCCACCCGGCCTCTGGGACTGGACCGCGGAGGAAGAGGGCGGGCTCCCCGAGGCGCTCGCGGCGCTCGGCGTCAGCCGCGACAGCGTGGACGTCGTCTTCCTCACGCACCTGCACATCGACCATCTGGGATGGAACGCTGACCTCGAGGGTGTCCCGTATTTTCCCCGCGCCCGGTACGTCGTCCACGCGGCTGCAGTCGCCTTTGCCCGGACGCAATTCGACCGCCCACACGTTCGTCGTTGTGTCGAGCCGCTCGCCGACCGGTTCGAGACGATCACGGGCGACGTCGAGCTTGCTGCAGGTGTGACGGCTTTCGCCGCCCCCGGCCACTATCCGGGGCACATGGCGCTCCGAGTCGAGTCCGAGGGCCGAACCGCTCTTCTCATCGCCGATACGGCGGTGCACCCAGCGCTGCTGGACGAGCCGGAGTGGGTCTACGCCGCCGACGGTGATGCCGCCGTCTGCGCCGAGACGCGGCGCGCGCTGTTTCCCGAGCTCGTCGACAGCGACGTCCTCGTCGCGTGCGGGCACTACCCCGGGAGCGGGATCGGCCGGGTCGTGACGCGTAAGGGCCGAGTCGTGTGGGAGGAGGCGCTCGACTGAACCGCGACCTGAACATCCTCGTCGGCGCGGTCGGGCTCTCGGCGCTCGGCGACTGGCTCGCGCTCGTGCCGCTCGCACTCCAGCTCGAGGAGACGACCGAGTCCGGGATCGTGGTGGCGCTTCTCTTCGTCGCCGTCTGGTCGCCGGCAATCTTCCTCGCAGGTCCTGCGGGCCTCCTGACCGATCGCTACGACACGAAGAGCGTGCTGCTCGTCGTCTCGCTCGCGCAGTGTGTCGTCGCGGTGGGGCTGGCGTTCGTAAGCGGAACTGCGGCGATCGTCGCGCTCGCGGCGCTGCTCGGCGTCGGGTTTGCGCTCGCGCAGCCGGCCGAGTTCGCGCTCGTGCCGGCTGTCGCGGGAGATGCGATGCTCACGGTCGCGAACGCCAGAGTCGAGACTGCTCGCTACGTGGGCTTCACCGTCGGCCCGCTCGCCGGGGGCGCGCTCGCCGCCGCGGGAGGAATGCGCGCAGCGATGCTCGTGAATGCGGCGACGTTCCTCGCAGTGGCGGCTGCCGCCGCGCTCGTACGGGCGCCTCGGAGAGCGCGTCCGGCCGAGGACGAGGCTCGCGAGAGACGAGCGTGGGCAGGAGCCGCGTACCTTGTGCAGGATCGTGTGCTCGCGATCGTGATGGCGGCTGCGTTCGTATCCCTCCTCTTCATGACCGCCTCCGCGACCGCCGAAGTCTTCTTCGCCAAGGACTACCTCGACATCGGTGACGTCGGGTACGGAGCCCTCCTCACGTCGTGGACGATCGGAATGGCCCTCGGCGCGTCGTTCCTCGCCCGGCGTGTCGCGACCGGCATGCTCGCTGCGGGCGCGCTCGTCGCGATCGCGGTGCAGGGTTTCGGGCTCGCCGCGCCTGCATTGTGGCTCGTCCCAGCGTTCGCGTTCGCCCTCTATCTCGTCGGCGGGCTCGCCCACGGTACGAAGAACGTCCTCGTCAGGACGCTGATCCACGAGCGCGTGCCGGAGTCGCTCCACGGGCGGGCGTATGCGGCCTACAACGCACTCCGGAACGGTGCTGAGCTCGTCGCGCTTGTCGGCGGCGGGCTGCTGGTCGCCGCGCTCGGCGCGCGCTGGACACTCTTCCTCGCAGGGGCGATTCCGATGGCAGCGGGCGTGGTGGCGATTGCCTTCGCGCGGGGGCGGCTGGCTGAGCCACTCGTCTCGGAGGCGACCGCATGAGCTGGCCGCGGGACGACGCGAAGCTCGACCGCGTGCGCGCGCTCATGGCCGAGCGCGACCTCGATGCGCTCGTCGTCCGCGCGCCCGACAACGTCCTCTACCTGACGAACGTCTGGGGGATGAAGGGATACGACGCGTGTGTGTTCCCGCGGGAAGGCGATCCCACGCTCATCTGCCTCGAGGCGAGCGAGGACGACGCGGTACGCACGGCGTGGACGGACGACGTTCTCCTCTTCCAGGGCTACGATCCGTCGGATCCAAGACCTCCTACCGCGCGCGTGCTGGAGCTCGCAACGGCGGCGGCTTCCGAGTACGAACGGGTCGGGCTGGAGCTCTCGCTCGGGACGCAGGCGGCGGACCGGATGGTCGGCGAG
>JBOHBA010000069.1:0-4994 GCA_050698095.1 Gaiellaceae bacterium | reverse complement strand
AGATATATCTCGCCCCTACGCCGGGCACCCGCCGTGCGTTGCGCCTACGCTCGCGCCCAGGCCGCAAGGGCGTCCACGACGGCCCGGAGCCTGAGTCCGTCACCCGTGAGGACGTACTCGACGAGTGGCGGTCGCGCGTCTCGGACCTCCCGCCGCAGAACACCGGCCTTCTCGAGCTCGAGGAGGCGCTGCGCGAGTGTGCCCGGCGGAATCGTCCCGAGCGCTTGACGGAACTCGCCGAATCGCGTGCACCCGTGATACGAGGCGTACAGGATCGACACGGCATATCGCCGCTCGAGGAGGTCCGCCGCGCGGCGAACGTCCTCGGGTACGGGACTCCCGTGCTTACACCGAGACACTCGACTGCACCGACTTCTCCTCGAGAGCCAGGCCGAGCACCTCGGCGATCGACATCACGGGATGGAACGTGACGTCGTCCTTGACGCGCTCGGGGATGTCCACAAGATCGGCGCGGTTCCGCTCGGGAATGATGATGTCGGTGATTCCGGCAGCATGCGCCGCGAGCACCTTCTGCTTGAGCCCGCCGATCGGCAGGACTCGGCCCTGCAGGGTGATCTCGCCGGTCATGCCGACCGTGTGCTTTACGGGCCGATCGGTGAGCAGCGATGCGATGGCCGTCGCCATGGTGATGCCTGCGCTCGGCCCGTCCTTGGGAATCGCTCCCGCGGGGACGTGGACGTGGAATGCGCGGTTCTCGAACGTGTCCTCGTCGATCCCGAGCCGGGTCGCCAGCGCGCGCACCGCCGAGATCGCGATCTGCGCCGACTCCTTCATCACGTCGCCGAGCTGGCCGGTGAGCACGAGCTTGTCGCCGTCCTTGTGCGACGTCGCCTCGATGAAGAGGACGTCGCCGCCCGTCGCGGTCGCGGCGAGACCCGTCGCCACGCCCGGCACCGCCGTACGCTCGGCGGTCTCGCGGAACACCTTCTGGCGGCCGAGCCCATCGCGCACCGCGGCCTCGTCGACCTCGACGGGCGCCTCGACGTCCTCCGACGCGATCTTCGTCGCCGTCTTTCGCAGCACCGTCCCGAGCTCGCGCTCGAGCTGGCGGACTCCCGCCTCTCGCGTGTACTCGGTCACGACGAGCTCGATCGCCTCGTCCTCGATCGAGACCTCGTCCTCCTTCAGGCCGTTTCGCTCACGTTGCCGCGGCCACAGGTAGTCGCGGGCGATGGCGACCTTCTCGTCCGTCGTGTAGCCGTCGAACCGAATGACTTCCATCCGGTCGAGGAGCGGTCCGGGAATCGTCTCGGACATGTTCCCCGTGGCGATGAAGACGATCTCGGAGAGATCGAGCTCGACGTCGAGGTAGTGGTCACGGAAGGAGTGGTTCTGGGCGGGGTCGAGCACCTCGAGGAGCGCCGACGAGGGATCTCCGCGCCAGTCGGCGCCGACCTTGTCGACCTCGTCGAGCATGATCACCGGATTCATCGTCCCCGCGTCGCGGAGCGCGCGGACGAGCCGCCCCGGAAGCGCGCCGATGTAGGTGCGGCGATGGCCGCGAATCTCCGCCTCGTCGCGGATGCCGCCGAGCGACATGCGGACGAACTCGCGCCCGGTCGCGCGCGCGATCGACTCGCCGATCGACGTCTTGCCGGTTCCCGGCGGGCCGATGAGCGTGAGGATCGCGCCGGAGCGCCTGTCCTCCTCGATGCCGCGCTCCTTGCGGAGCTTCGCTACCGCGATGTACTCGACGATGCGGCTCTTCACGTCGTCGAGACCCGCGTGATCGGCGTCCAGCACCTCGCGCGTGTACACGGGGTCGAGCCGCTCCTCCGAGCGCGTGCTCCACGGCACGGCCAGGAGCCAGTCGAGGTAGTTGCGAATCACGGTCGCCTCGGGCGTCTGGTCTCCCATGCGCTCGAGCCGCGAAAGCTCCCGATCGGCTTGCTCGCGGACGTTCTCGGGCATCTCTGCTTCCACGATCTTGGTGCGGTACTCCTCGACGACCGACGCCTCGTCCTCGCCGAGCTCCTTGCGGATGGAGTCGAGCTGCTTGCGGAGGATGTACTCTCGCTGCTGCTTGTCCACCCCGGATTCGACGTCCTCCTGGATCCGTCGGCGCACCTGCATGAGGGCGAGGCGCTCGCGCTGGAGCTCGAGGGCAAGCTCGAGGCGCTCCCGGACGTCGACGGTCTCGAGTAGCTGCACCTTCTGCTCGAACGTGAGATCGGGGGAGTAGCCGGAGGTGTCTGCGAGCGCGCCGGGCTCCGTGATCGAGCGGACGAAGGCGGCGATGCGCCCGTCGTCGCCGCGAAGCTCGAGGATCTCCTCGACCACGGCGCGGTACTCGCGCTCCAGCTCGCGGAGCTTCCCGTCCGCCGAGATCTCGTCGGGGCGCTCCTCGACGTCGATGAACAGCCGGCCCTGAGTATCGCTGGCCGCCGCGCCCGCAATGGCGCGGTGGAGCCCGTTGAGTGCGACGGCGTGGCCTCCGCCCGGAAGCCGGATCCGATCAGTCACCTCTGCGACTGTTCCGACCTTCGCGTAGCCGTCGTCGTGCTTGGGAACGAGCAGCACGCGCTCCTCGTCGCCGACGTCAACGGTGAGGGTGACGTTCATGTTGGGGAAGACGACGAGGTCCTCCAGAGGTACGAGCAGCAGTCGAATCTCGGTGTCGCTCACGGTTCTCGCTTTCGTACGCTTGGCGTAGGTGGTTCAGAAACTGTACCGACCAGGCGCAGGGCTGCGTCGGACGCCTTACCCCTCCGTGCGGCGAAGCCGTTCGAGCACCAGCGCAGCGACCTTCCCGGCAAGGCGGTCCGACGAGGTCCCGGCTCCCCACGAGCTCCACGTCATGACGCCCGCCACGAAGACGCCGCCGCGCCAGAAGACGAGACCGGCGTCGTGCCTCGCGGTATTGACCCAGCCGGCCTTGTGCAGGACCACCACTCCGGGGTTGCCCGCGCGCACACGGTCGAGCTTCGGGGAGTCGTTGACGTGCGCCAGGAGCCAGAGGAGATAGCGACCGTCGGCGGCGGTGAATTCAGGTTGCGCTCCCCGCAACGGCCCGGCCGATCCCGACGCGAGCCAGACGGCGCGGAGCAGCGAGGCCATGTCGAACGCGCTCGTGTGCTTGCCGTACCCGTACGACGGCTGCCGCTCGACGCGGACCGGAATCTTCGCGGAGAGCGTGCGAAGCTCGTATCCCCCGTACATCTCCGAGTCGACGAGGCCGATCGAGCGCATCAACGCGTTCACCCGGTGCGATCCTGCGCTCGTCGACCCGGCGAGCCAGACTTCGAGCGAATTCGCGGAGGCGTTGTCGGATCGCTCGATCATCGAGCGCATGAGGCGGTGGACGCTGGATCCCGGCGGTGGGACTCCGGAGTGCTCCGCGAGCACTGCGACGGCTATCGCGAGCTTGAGCGTTGAAGCCGCGGGGAACTCGGCCTTCGCATTCCACGCCGCCCCGGCGCCGCCCGTCAGGCTCTGGACGTAGATGCCGGCTGTTCCCGAGTACGTGCGGGTTAGGGCGCGAACCCTTCGAGCCAAGACGGGATCCTGCCGCGAGCGCACGAAGCGAGGCCTCGATCCAGCCGGGAGGCCGAAGACGTCGTCGACGACGCGCGACGAACGCCGTCCGTCTCGCGCGACTGTCGTCACTCGTACGGTGACGTCGCCCGTAGGAAGCGAGACGCGAAGCGAGAAGCGGTGGCCTCGCAACGGCTTCGACGACAGCTTCCGTCCGTTTGCAGCCACGATCACCCTGGCCGTTCCGCGAGCAGCGCGTCCGGTGACGAGCCCGTAGGAGACCTGGTACGGGGCCGGTTGCTCGATAGCCGGCGGCGGGAGCGGTGGACTCGCGATCACCTGCCAACACTAGCCTTGTGCGGGTGCGAATCCTCGCGCACCTCGATCTGGACGCGTTCTTCGCCGCTGTCGAGGAGCTCGAAAGCCCGGAGCTACGCGAGCGACCGCTCGTCGTCGGAGGCGACCCGCACGGCCGAGGGGTCGTCGCGACGGCGAATTACGTTGCGCGAAGGTTCGGAATCCACTCGGCAATGAGCGCCGCGGAAGCGCTGCGGCGCTGCCCCGACGCGGTGTTCGTGCGCCCGCGCCATGCTCTCTACCGGCAGTACTCGCGTGTCGTCTGGGACACGGTCGAAGAGATCGTTCCGCGAGTAGAACGCACCGGAATCGACGAGGGCTACCTCGATCTCGCGACGACGGCGACCGACTTCACTCGCGCGCGAGCAATCGCATCCGCGATCCAGACGGCCGTTCGAGCGGCGACCAGCCTCACGTGCTCGCTCGGTGTGGGAACGTCGAAGGTCGTCTGCAAGATCGCCTCCGATCGCCGCAAGCCGGGTGGCGTGACCGTCGTTCCTCCCGGAAGCGAGGCGCGGTTCCTGAGCCCTCTGCCGGCCCGGCTCCTGCCCGGGGTCGGCCCGCGGGCGGAGGCGCGACTGCGCGGCGCCGGCGTGGTGACGATCGGCGGGCTCGCAGCCCTCGCCGATCCCGAGCTACGGGCTCTCTTGCCGGGCTCGATCGGGCCCCTGCTTCGCAATCGCGCTCGAGGGGTGGATCCCCGCGACCTCGAGCTCGACGGCGAGCCCGTGTCCGTCTCCGCTGAAGACACGTTCGCATGGGACGTCTCCGAGCGAGCGATTCTCCACGAGGAGATCGCGCGCCTTGCGGAGCTCGTCTCCGAACGATTGCGAAACTCCGGACTCTCGGGCCGCACGGTCACCGCCAAGCTGCGCTACGGAGACTTCTCGATTCGCACGCGCTCCAAGACTCTCCCAGCAGCGGTCGACGAGGCCGGCGTCATCGGAACGATTGCCTGCGGCCTGCTCGACCGTGGGCTCCGCGACCGGCCCGGGGCGCTGAGACTCGTCGGCGTCGGAGTCTCCGGACTGTCGCCGTTTCGCCAGCTGACCCTCGAAGAGACGTAGATGCTTGATCGGAAATTGGCGCGCAGGCCGGGGGCGGTCACGACCAAGCCGGGCGTCGCACTCGCGCGTCGTGCA
>JBOHBA010000068.1:0-5241 GCA_050698095.1 Gaiellaceae bacterium | reverse complement strand
AGGTGCGCGAGCGGCGCGAGATCGCCGCTCGCCCCCACCGACCCGCGCGCGGGCACGACCGGGACCACGCCCCGGTTCAGGCACTCGACGAGCAGCTCGACCGTCGTCACATGGGCGCCCGAGAACCCCTTCGCGAGCGCGTTCGCGCGCAGGAGCATCGCCCCGCGGATCACGTCGTCGGGATACGGCTCTCCGACGCCGCACGCGTGGCTGCGCAGGAGTCGCAGCTGAAGCTCCTCGGCCATCTCCTCGGGAACGTGAGTGGAGACGAAGCGGCCGAATCCCGTGTTCACGCCGTACGTGTGCTCGCCCTGGATCGAGTCGACGAGGGCGCGCGCGGCTCGCATTCGACCCATCGCGCTGGCCGCTATCTCCGCACGGGCTCCGTCGACCGCAGCATCCCAGACGTCGGCGAGCGCAAGATCCTCGCCGGTCAGGACGATCGTCCGCGTCACGGCTCGAGTCTAGTGGTCTCTCCTGGAAGTACACACCCGCTTCGCGCGGCTGCAAACGCTTCGCATGCCGTCGTCCTCAGTCGGCCACATACCTGTTGGTATGCGGCCTCCCTGCGTCCTAGGCCTGCTCGGTTTTCGCCGGCGAATCAGGCGCGGACTTCCAGGAGAGACCACTAGATTCCATTACATGCTCCAGCACCCGCGACTCGTCGATGCCCGGGAGCTCGACGCCCGCTTTGAGAGCCGCACGCAGGACACGTGCCGGGACGAGCCCGACGAGCTCGCCAGAAGCAACTGCGACGCCGCGGGATGCCGCCTCGGCGCGCACGCGCTCGACGACGCCGTGGAGCGGAGCGCGCTCGATGTCAACGACGTTCATGCTCACCTGCGCGCGCCCGGAGCTCGGTAGGAACACCCCGATCGCCTGTACAGCGGGCATGCCGCCACCGGACTCGCGCACGACCGCGGCGATGGCGCGGGCGATGTCGACATCGTCGGTGCCGAGGATCAGGTTGTAGGCGATGAGCGGGCGGCGAGCCCCGACGAGCACGGCGCCGGGACCTCGATCGATGCGGCGCGGACCTGCATCCGGCACGAGCTCGCCGCTCTCCACGCGCCGCACGAGCGCCTCGAGCCCACCGGCCCGGAAGAAGGCGGGCCTGCGGCCGCCGCCTATCTCGCCGTAGTGGAACACGGGCAACCCGAGCTCGGAGCCGACTCGACCGGCGACGGTGCGAGCCGTCGCCTTGGCGAGCTCCATGTCGCCGTCGGGAAAGGGAACTATCGGGACGACGTCGACGGCGCCCACGCGGGGGTGCACACCGGCATGCGAGCGCAGGTCCACGCGCTCGACGACCGCCTCGATGCCCGCGAGCAGCGAGTCCACTAGTCCCGCGGGATCGGCGACGAGCGTGAACACGGAGCGGTGATGATCGACATCCGAGTGGACGCTCAAGACGCGGGCGTGCATGCCGAATTCGCGCTCGATCGCGGCAAGTGAAGCGCTGTCACGCCCCTCCGAGACGTTGGGCACACCCTCGAGCACGATCCGTACCCTAGATACCGTGTCCGAGGACGAGCCTATGCCCACGCGCCGAGCCGCTCGGCATACGTTCGTCAGGCTGCTCGGCTTTCTTCGCCCGTACCGCGCGTCGCTGGCCGTCTCGTCAGCGCTTGCGATCGCGTCGCAGGTCGCGGGCATTCTCGTCCTCGTTCTCGTCGGGGTCGTCATCGACGAGCTCAGGGGTCGCGCGGACGCGAACGTGCTCAGACTCGAGATCGCGGTAATCGTCGGGCTCGGACTCGTTCGGGGCGCGCTCATGTACGGACGCCGAATCATCTCGGGCCGACAGGCACTCGCGGTCGAGTACGACATGCGCGACGAGCTCTACTCCCACTTCCTCGCTCTCTCGTTCGGCTTCTACGACCGCAGCCAGACGGGACAGCTCATGTCGAGGGCGACGATCGACCTCCAGTCGGTCCGGTTCTTCCTCGGCTACGGGTTGATCTTCTTCGCCCAGCACATCGTCACGGTGGTCGTGGTGACGGCGGTGCTCTTCGTGTACAGCTGGCAGCTCGCCCTCGTTGCGCTGGCGATCACTCCCGTGATCGTGCTCGCCGCTGCACGCTACAGCCACGTCTCCCACCCGGTGCTCCGCGACGTCCAGCAGAAGCTCGCCGATGTCGCCACGGCGGCGGAGGAGTCGATCACGGGCGTGCACGTCGTCAAGTCGTTCTCGCAGGAGGGCAGGCGCGCGGCGAGCTTCGCGACCGCTGCGGACGCCGTCTTCGAGCAGACGCTTGCCGCAAACAGACAGCGCGCGCTGTACGTCCCGCTGCTCACGTTCCTCCCGTCCATCGCAGTTGCGGTCGTGCTGCTCGCAGCAGGTCACATGGTGATCGCGGGATCGCTGACGACGGGCCGCTTCTCCGCGTTCGTCCTCCTGCTCACGATGCTGGTCATGCCGGTGCGGATGCTCGGCATGTGGATCGGGCAGGCGCAGCGGGCCGTCGGCGCCGGCGAGCGGATCTTCGAGATCCTGGACGAGCCCGAGGAAGTCACCGACCGCACCGGGGCCGAAGCTCTTCCGCGGGGTCCCGGCCACGTGGTCTTCGAGAACGTGTCGTTCGGCTACGACCCCGCGCGGCCCGTGCTGGATGGGATCGACCTCGAGATCCCGGCGGGGCGCACCGTGGCGCTGATCGGAAAGACCGGCTCGGGCAAGACCACCCTCGCCGCCCTCGTCCCACGCTTCTACGACACGACCGCCGGGCGGGTTCTCGTCGACGGCGCTGACGTCCGGCACGTCGCGCGCCGGTCGCTACGGCGAGAGATCGGGGTGATCTCGCAAGACCCGTTCCTGTTCTCGACGTCGGTGCGGGACAACATCGCCCTCGGCTTACCGGATGCGCCGCACGAAGCCGTCGAGGCGGCCGCGCGAGCCGCGCAGGCGCACGACTTCATCCTCGAGCTCCCACATGGGTACGACACCGTTATCGGCGAGCGTGGAATCACGCTTTCCGGAGGACAGCGACAGCGCATTGCCATCGCGCGCGCGCTGCTCATCGACCCACGCATCCTCATCCTCGACGACGCGACTGCGTCTGTCGACGCGACCACCGAGGCCAGGATTCGGTCGGGCCTGCGCGAGGTGATGAAGGACCGAACGACGATCATCATCGCGCACCGGCTGTCCACGCTCGCGCTCGCCGACGAGATCGCCGTGCTCGACCAGGGCCGAATTGCCGCACGAGGCACCCAGGCCGAGCTCCTCGAGGAGAGCGCGGTCTTCCGCGAGATCCACGAGCATGGGCTTCTCCAGCAGGTGGTCGCGGGATGAGGCGAAACGCGCGGAAATTGGCTCACTCTTGGCGCGAAGTCGTGTCCCACTCGTACGCATTTCAACGTTATGCTCGCAGTGGGTGGTGGGCCGGGGTGCCCCGCGAGAGGTGCCCCCGATCGTGAGAGTCTGGCAGGCGGGGAGCCATCTCACGGATCGGCGGGACGCCCGCGTCGACGACTGGTCTTGGCGGCAGACGCGCCGGCGTCTTGCAACGCTCGTCCGTCTCGCGCGTCCCTACCGAGGGCGAGCTGCGCTCGCGATCCTCACGCTCGTCGCCTTCACGCTGGTCGCGCTCCTCCCTCCCTACCTGATCAAGGTCGCAGTCGACGATGGGATCAAGACACGCAATCTCGACACGCTCACCCTCGTTGTCGCTGCGTTCGTCGCCGCGGGAATCGCCGCGTTCGCGCTCTCCGCGGTGCAGACGTATTACACGGGGTGGGTCGGAGAACGGGGGCTCGCCGACCTCCGCATCCAGCTCTTCAACCACCTCCAGCGGCTCTCGCTCGGGTACTACGAGCGAAACCGCACCGGTGCGATCATCAGCCGGATCACGAACGACGTCGAGGCGCTCGACCAGCTCGTCACCGACGGCATCTCGAGCCTCGTCCAGAACTCGCTCGTCCTCGTTGGCACCGCGATCTTCCTGTTCGTGCTGGACTGGCGGCTCGCGCTCGCGACACTGACCGTGCTTCCCCTCATGGCGATCGCAACTGCCTGGTTCCGATCGCGATCGAATCGAGCGTACAAGCGCGTGCGGGAGCGGCTTGGCCTCGTCACCGCCACCCTCGCCGAGGACATCTCCGGAATGCGCGCCGTACAGTCGTTCACGCGGGAGCCGACGAGCCAGGCAACCTTCCGAGGCATCAACGAGCGCTACCGCGAGGCGAACTACGAGACGGTGGTCCTGAGCGGTATCTACTTCCCCGCGGTCGACATTCTCTCGTCCGTCGCCACGGCGATCGTCCTCGGGCTCGGCGGGGTGCTCTACCTCGACGGCTCGCTGTCCGAGGGCACGCTGCTGGCCTTCACCCTCTTCCTCGCGAACTTCTTCGACCCGGTCCAGCAGCTCTCGCAGCTCTACAACACATTCCTCTCCGCGACCGCTGCCCTCGACCGCATCACAGCCGTCCTCGACGAGGAGCCGGACGTGGTCGACGCACCCTACGCCTCCGAGCTGCCCGAAATCGACGGACACGTTCACTTCGAGACCGTGCGCTTCGGGTACGGAGTCCTGCCCGACGTCCTGCACGAGTTCGAGCTGGACGTCCCGCCCGGAACGACCGTTGCGCTCGTCGGGCACACGGGAGCCGGCAAGTCGACGATCGCGAAGCTGCTCACTCGTTTCTACGACCCGCGCGCGGGGCGGATCACGATCGACGGCCACGATCTGCGCGACGTCACCCAGTCGTCCCTGCGGAGGCAGCTTGGCATCGTCCCGCAGGAAGGCTTCCTCTTCTCGGGGACGATCGCCGACAACATCGCGTTCGGTCGGCCCGACGCCCCGCGCTCGACGATCGTCGCGGCGGCCGAGGCGGTGGGCGCGGACCGATTCGTGGCCGAGCTCCCCGTCGGGTACGACACCGAAGTCGGTGAACGTGGCTTCAAGCTCTCGCTTGGGCAACGGCAGCTTCTGGCATTCGCCCGCGCGCTGCTTGCGAACCCGCGCATTCTCATCCTCGACGAGGCGACGTCGTCCGTCGACATCGGGACGGAGCGGCGAATCGAGGCCGGGCTCCAGCGCCTTCTCGCAGACCGCACGGCCTTCGTTATCGCGCACCGGTTGTCGACGATCCAGGGCGCCGACCTGATCGTCGTCCTCGACCACGGGCGGATCGTGGAGCAGGGGACCCACGACGAGCTGATGACGGCACGCGGCTCGTACACGAGCCTGTACGGCGACTGGGCGGCAGAGGTCGCATAGTGGACGCATCCCCTCAGAG
>JBOHBA010000067.1:0-3920 GCA_050698095.1 Gaiellaceae bacterium | reverse complement strand
CCTCAAGGCAGGGTCGGAGGCGCCGGCCCGGAGAATGGCGACGAGCGCCTGCACGGTCAGGCGATCGAGGCCCGAGAGCCCGGATCCGTCGGCGATCCGCACTCCTCGGAGCGGGATCTCCGCCGCGGCCAGCTCCTCGCGGACGACGAACGCCCCCGCTGCGGTCGACCCCCCTGGCGCAACGGTCGCTCCGAGCTCCTTGAGCACGAGCTCGGCGGTGAAGTTGTCGCTGTCGCGGTTGATCCGGCGGACGACGACGCGCAGCGGCTCCGAGGTGTCACGTGCCAAGGGTTCCGCGCTCGTCGAGGCGCGGCCCGATCCGGGCGGTCCGGACACGGTGACTCCTTGCCGTCTCAGCGCCGCAGTCAGGGCGTGCGCCGCGATCGCCGCCGAGCCGTTTGCGGTTCGGACCGGAAGATCGACGATGGACAGCGCGGACAGAGGCC
Organism: Gaiellaceae bacterium; assembly: GCA_050698095.1. Taxonomy (GTDB): domain Bacteria; phylum Actinomycetota; class Thermoleophilia; order Gaiellales; family Gaiellaceae; genus GMQP-bins7. The sequence goes on along the minus strand of JBOHBA010000067.1, from coordinate 3,474 downwards.
TGGACTCGATCCCGAGGTACGACGGCTTCCAGCCCGGGGCGTCGCGTCGCGTGTCGAAGTGGCTCTCGTCGCCCAGCACGCGACCCTCGATGTGCCGCAAGCCCAGCTTCGCGACCTGCCGCGCGAGCCGATCGAGATCGGCGATGGCCAGCGTGGGATCGCCGTGCCCGACGAGAACGAGGTTGCCGTCCCAGGTGCGACCTCGACGCGCGCCCGTCGCGACGACCTCGGTGTGGAAACGGAAGTCCGGCCCGAGCCGTCGGAGCGCTGCGAACGAGACGGCGAGCTTCTCCGCGGAGGCCGGGAGGAGTGAGCGGCTCGCATTCTTGCGAAACACCACCTCGCCGGTTTCGACATCCATGGCGAAGGCCGCTGTGCGCGTGGGCTGCACTCCGGGGGCGACGAGCGCTCTCGCGAGCGCTGTGGCGAGCGCGGGTGAGGCGGCACGGCTCGTCGACGCGGCGGTCGCCAGCGCCGTGGCGACGGCGAGGACAATCGCGATGCAGACGCGCGTCACAGCCGATGTGTACCGGAGCGCGCCGACGGCGCGCCGGTTTCTCAGCGATAGATGGTGATCGTCACGGTCCGGCGCCCCCACTTGCGGGCAAGCGCCGTGCTCGGAAACCAGAGGTCGATGATCCGGCCCTTGATCGCGGTCCCGACGTCGGCCGCCAGCCCTGGTCCGTAGCCCGGGACGTGGAGACGCGTCCCGAGCGGGATCAGTCGCGGGTCGACGGCGACGACGCCTTTTCGCACGGGAACTCCCGACGCAGTCTTTCCGGGGAGGTAGTACGCGACGGCGTCGACCTTCAGCTTGTACGCCGTCGGGATCACCGGTTGAGCGAGCGCCGATCCGCCGGCCACCGCAACCGCCCCACTCAGGGCCGCCACGAGAGCGAGCCCCCACCGATGCGTTCCCCGACGCACGAAGGCGGGGACACTAACACAGTCGCGCTTGTGACGCGAAGGAAAAGACGCCACTTTGCAGAGATTTTGGTTGCACGTAAAGGTTGCAGGCATCCGCCGATGATGCTAGGCTGCCCCACTTGTGACGGGCCAGACCGCCACCGGCGTGTCTGTTCGGGCGCAAGAAAGGGCCGACAGGGGAGGCCCAAGTCCCGGATGGATGCCGATAGTCGTTTTCTTTGCGGCTCTCGTAGCCGGGCTGCTGCTTGCCGTCGGCCCCGCCGCCGCTGACCCGATCGGGTCCAAACGCGAGCAAGCGCAGGCCGTGCTGGCCGAGGTGCGGCAGCTCGACTCGGAGGTTGCGCGGGCCGCGGAAGCGTGGAACTACGCCAACATCGAGCTCGCGCGCATCGACAAGGATCTCGTCTCGAACGGCAAGCACCTCGTGGCTGCGCGCAAGAGCCTCGTAGTCGCACAGGGGCGGATCGCCGAGCGTCTCCGGGATCTGTACGTCAACGGTGACGGCGACTCGACGCTGGAGGTCATCCTCGGCTCGCAGAGCCTCGACGACATCATCGCGAGGCTCGACGCGATCGAGCGAGTCTCGAGCCAGGACACGCACATCCTCGCGACGGTGAAGCAATACCGCCGCGAGGTTCAGACCCGGCGGGCACACCTCCGCGACGCCCGCGCGGACCAGGCGCGCATCGTCTCGGAACGCGCAGCGCAGCGAGCCTCCATCGAGGGTCGGCTCGCCGAGCGGCAGCGGCTTTTGGAGTCGCTCAAGGACGAGATCGCACAGTTGCAGGCCGAGGAGCGTGCGCGCCAGGCAGCGTTGGCCGCGCAGGCGCGCGCACGTGCGCAGACGCAGCAGCTCGCCGCACAGGAGGCGGCGCAGGCGTTGTCCGACCAGTCCTTCGAGACGCCGACCTACGACGCGAACGTCCCGGCCGCGCGGTATTCGCACGTCGTCGGGATCGCTGTCCAGTACCTCGGCATCCCGTACGTCTGGGGAGGATCGAGCCCCTCGACCGGATTCGACTGCTCGGGTTTCATCATGTACGTCTACGCGCAGCTCGGCGTCTCGCTCCCGCACCATGCCGCGTCGCAGTTCGCGTACGGCACCCCCGTTTCGCGCGAGCAGCTCGCCCCGGGCGACCTCGTCTTCTTCGACGGCCTCGGCCACGCCGGGATCTACATCGGCGGCGGCCAGTTCGTCCACGCGCCGCATACCGGCGACGTGGTCAAGATCTCGAGCATCTACGACTCCTGGTACGCCGCCACCTGGGTCGGCGGGCGCAGGCTCTAGAGCGACCGTCTACCCGACGACGTCCTCCGCCTGCCGAACATCCGGCTAGACGCGTCAACCATCTACGCGTAGAGCGCGTCGATCTCGTCCTGGAAGTGCTCGATCGCGGCCCGCCGCCTGAGCTTCAGCGTCGGCGTTATCTCCCCGTCCGCCATCGTGAAGTCTCGCGGGAGGATCGCGAACCGCTTGACCTGCTCGAAGCGCGAGCGCTCGCGGTTGGCGTCGTCGACGGCCTCCTGCAGGAGGTCGCGCACGCGCGTGTCCGCGGCGAGTAGGGGAACGTCCGCGTCGATTCCCTGAGCGCTCGCCCAGCGGCCGATCTCGTCCGGGTCGAGCGTGATGAGCGCAGCGACATACGGCCGCTTGTCACCCACGACGAGCGCCTGCGAGACGTACCTGGACATCTTGAGGTCGTTCTCGATGTTTTGCGGCGCGACGTTCTTGCCCCCGGCCGTGACGAGGATGTCCTTCTTGCGATCCGTGATCCGCAGGAAGCCGTCCGCATCGAGCTCGCCGATGTCGCCGGTGCGCAACCAGCCGTCCGGCGCCAGCACCGTCGCCGTCGCCTCCTCGTCCTTGAAGTAGCCCTGGAAGACCGTCTCGCTGCGCACGAGGATCTCACCGTCGTCCGCGATCTTGATCTCGAACCCGGGCAGCGGCCGGCCGACCGTTCCGAACCGGTAGATGTCCGGTCGGTTCGAGCTGCACGCCGTCGTGCACTCGGTGAGGCCGTAGCCTTCGACGATGCGAATGCCGATCGCGTCGAAGAACTCGGCGATCTCGCGCGCCAGCGGCGCGCCACCCGAGATGGCGATCCTCAGGCGGCCGCCGAGCTTCTCGCGCACCTTGCCGAAGACGAGCTTGTCGGCGACTCGGTGCCGCGCCCTCAGAGATACGGGCACCGGCTTCCCATCGCTCTCGAGGCGGCTGACCTCGCGTCCGATCGGAAGCGCCCAGTCGATGAGGCGACGCTTTGCGCCGGTCGCCTCGGCGAAGGCGGTCTGCGCGGCCGCGTGCACCTTCTCGTACACGCGCGGGACGCTCGGGAGGAGGGTCGGGCGCACCGCGGCCAGCGCCTCCCCGAGCCGAAGGTGGTCCGGGCAGAAGGCGATCGTGTAGCCGACGTAGGGGCCGGTCAGGTGCATGAGCCGGCCGAAGTTGTGCGCCAGCGGGAGGTAGAGCAGCATGACGTCGCGGCTGAGGGCGAAGCCGTCGAGCTCGTCGACGACGGCAGCCATCGAGTAGTAGTTCTGGTGGGT
>JBOHBA010000066.1:0-6284 GCA_050698095.1 Gaiellaceae bacterium | reverse complement strand
GAGAACACGCTCGGTGGCGAGGGCGACGGCTTCCGCATCGCGCAAAAGCGCCTCGGCCCCGGACGCATCCACCACGTCATGCGCTGGCTCGGCCAGATGCAGCGCGCGTTCGAGCTGATGTGCGAGTACGCCCTCCGCCGCGAGGCGTTCGGCTCGCGCCTCGCCGACAAGCAGACCGTGCAGAACTGGATCGCCGACTCGGCGGCCGAGATCCAGGCGTGCCGCCTGCTGACGCTCGACGCCGCCCACAAGATCGACCAGGGAGACGAGGCGCGGGTCGAGGTCGCGGTGATCAAGTTCTACGCGGCGCGTGTCCTCAATGACGTGATCGACCGCGCGGTGCAGGTGCACGGCGCGCGCGGGCTCACCGACGAGACCCCTCTCTCTGCGATGTACGCGATGGCGCGCGGCGCGCGGATCTACGACGGCCCGGACGAAGTGCACCGGATGGTCGTAGCGCGGCGGATCCTCAAGTCGTTCGCCTCAGGCGAGCCCTGGCGCTTCGAGTAGCGCCGTATTGTTTTCGTGAGGGCAAGCGATCTGCGACGAAAGGTTCGAGACGTCGTTCGCGACGACTTGAAGGGCGCGAACTCCCCCGTTACCTTCGGAGTTACAAGCATTCTCCTTCTCGTCGCATCATATTGCTCGTCGATGGCGAGCTCTTCGGAGTTGTCGTCCTTGCGTTCGCTGCTTTCGCGATCTACGTGGCATGGCGTGGTCTAAGAAAGAAAGGCCTGGTCGACTGAGCTCGTGAACGATCTCGCGCGGCGCGTCCAGCGCACGTATCTGACGCTGCTTCTCGGGAACACGCTGGCCGCGTCGTTCATCTGGGGCATCAACACCCTGTTCCTGCTCGATGCGGGCCTCAGCAACCTCGAGGCGTTCGCCGCGAATGCGTTCTTCACCGCCGGGATGGTCGTCTTCGAGGTGCCGACCGGCGTGGTGGCGGACACCTGGGGCCGGCGCACCTCCTACCTCCTCGGCACGATCACATTGGCGTCCTCGACGCTCCTCTACTACCTGCTCTGGCTGACCGAGACCCCGTTCTGGGCGTGGGCGGTCGTGTCCATGCTGCTCGGGCTCGGGTTCACGTTCTTCTCGGGCGCGGTCGAGGCGTGGCTCGTCGACGCGCTCGACTTCGCGGGGTACGAGGGCGGCCTCGAGGTCGTACTGGGGCGCGGGCAGATGGTCACCGGCGTCGCGATGCTCGGCGGCTCGGTGCTCGGTGGCGTGATCGCCCAGGCGACGTCGCTCGGCGTGCCGTTCCTGCTGCGGGTTGCCGTGCTCGTGGCGATGTTCGCCGTCGCGTACAGGCTCATGCGCGACCTCGGGTTCACGCCGGAGCCTGCGGCGCATCCGCTGACTGCGACGCGCAACGTTCTCACGGCCTCGCTCGAGCACGGGCTCGGAAACCGGCCCGTGCGCTGGGTGATGCTCGCGGCGCCGTTCAGCTCCGGGGTCGGGATCTACACCTTCTACGCGCTGCAGCCGCACCTGCTCGATCTCTGGGGCGACTCCGAGGCATACTCCATCGCGGGGCTCGCAGCGGCGATCGTCGCCGGCGCCCAGATTCTCGGAGGCTACGCCGCGCCGAGGATTCGAGCGCTGTTTCGAAAGCGCACCACCGCCTTGATGCTCAGTCCTGCTGTGAGCGTCACGATCCTCGTGCTGCTCGGCGTGACGAGCTACTTCTGGCTCGCCCTCGGGCTGCTCGCGCTCTGGGGGCTGGTCTTCGCCGCGAACATGCCGATTCGCCAGGCGTACCTGAACGGGATGATCCCGTCGAGGCAGCGCGCGACCGTGCTCTCGTTCGACTCCCTGATGGGGAGCTCCGGAGGCGTGGTCACCCAGCCGGTGCTCGGACGGACGGCCGACGTCTACAGCTACTCGACGTCGTTCGTGGCCGGTGCGGCGATCCAGGTCCTGGCGATTCCATTCATCGCGCTGAGTCGCAGGGAGCGTCCGCCGGCTGATCTCGCGACCGGCTCGGCCGCGCCGGAGCTGACGTAGGGCGAGGTTACCTGGGGCCGGGGACGCCCTTGAACTCGTAGAGGAGCGGCTCGCGGCCGGGCTGCACGATCCAGGCCTCGCCCGTGCCCTCGCTCTTGTACGCCGCCCAGACTCCTTCGGCGACGGCGTCCGCAGTCAGCAGGCGGAAGCCCCGCGACTCGAGGTCCCGCTTGAACTCCGGCGGGGTGAGCGCGGTGTCGGCCCAGCCGGGGCAGACCGCCTGGATCCGGATCCCACGATCGGCGAGCTGGGGTGCGACCGAGCGCACGAATCCGACCACCGCGTGCTTGGTCAGGCCGTAGATCGGATCGTCGGAGATCGCCACCAGGCCGGCCAGTGACGCCGTGACGATGATCGTGCTTCCCTTCGGCATCACGCGGTCGAGGCGGCGAACGCCGTAGACGACGCCGTCGACGTTCACACCGACGGCGCGACGGTACTGAGCGTCCGTCACCGTCGCGATGTCGTCGCTCCCCGTGAGGACGCCGGCGTTCAGGCAGGCGAGGTCGACCGAGCCGATGTGCTCCCACGCCTCGGGGTCGGAGACGTCGAACCCGCTGACGAGGTCGAGCTCCTTCACGACGAAGCCTTCCGCCTGGAGCTTCGAGACGATCGCTCTTCCGATACCCCCGGCCGAGCCCGTAACGAGCGCCGTCATGGGATGAGCACGACCTTTCCGGTTGACTGCCGAGTTTCGATCAGGTGGTGCGCCTCCGCCGCCTGTTCGAGCGGGAACTCTGCCCCGACGATCGGTCGGACAGCGCCTCCCTCCCAGAGGCGGAGAACGTCCTGCGCGGCCCTGGCGACGAGCTCGGGATTTCGTCCGATGAGCCGGCCGAGGTAGAAGCCGTGGATGCCGATGTTGCGGCCCACGAGCCAGGCTGGGTTCAGCTCCTGCCACATGCCGCCCGCGTAGCCGACCGCGACCGCCGTCCCCATCGGCTTGAGGAGCGTGATGGATGACGCGAAGACGTCGCCGCCGACGAGGTCGAAGACGACGTCGACGGGCTCGAGCTCGCCGATCGCGTCGTACGTGACGGCCCCGGTCGCGCCGAGCGAGCGCGGGAGCTCGAGCTTCGCCTCGCTGCCCACTGCTGCGATCGGCGTGCCGTTGAGCGCCCGTACGACCTGCACCGCGGCGGTTCCGACCGCTCCCGCGGCGGCGGTGATCAGGACGCGGGCGCCGAACGCGATTCGCACGAGCTCGGTGAGCGGGATCCAGGCGGTGAGGAACGCCATCGGAAACGCCGCGCCCTCCGCAAAGGTCGCGTTCGCGGGGAGTGGCAGAAGCCAGCGCCGGTCTACGGCGACGCGTTCGGCGTAGCCGCCGCCCTCACCGCGAACGAGGCCCATCACGCGCTCGCCATCGAGCTCGCCGGCGATCTCCGAGCCGAGTACGGCCGGGAGCTCGGGCATCTGCGGATACATGCCGAGCCGGATCAGGACGTCGGCGAAGTTGATTCCGGCGGCGCGGACATCGACGATCGCCGAGCCTTCTGGTGCCTCTGGCTCAGACATATCGCGGACGACGAGCTGCTCGGGCCCGCCGACGCCCTCGAGTACGACCGCCCTCATGAGGGGTCAGACCCCGGGGCGTGTCCGGAAAGGACGCTTGCACGCGGGAAGAAGCTGTAACTCGGTGTTGCCACTGACAGCAGTAGACATGCCCCGGGGTCTGACCCCGTCAACGGCCGGTGAATTGCGGCTCGCGCTTCTCTATGAACGCGGCCACGCCCTCCGCGCCGTCCTCGCTCGCGAGGCAGCGGCGGAAGCCGTCTGCTTCCCGCCTCAGTCCTTCTTCGAGCGGGAGGTCGCGCGTTGTGCGCGCGAGCTCCCTCAGGACGCCGATCGCCACCGGCGAGCGCGCGGCGATCGTCCGCGCAATCGCGAGCGCCGCATCCAGGAGCTCCTCCGCCGGAACCACTTTCTCGACGAGCCCCCAGTCGTATGCGGTTCCCGCGTCGATGAAGTCGCCGGTCATGTTCAGGAGCTGAGCGCGGCCGAGCCCCACCAGCCGCGGCAGCCGCTGCGTCCCGCCGCCGCCGGGGATGAGCCCGAGTTTGATTTCCGGCTGGCCAAGCTGCGCGCCCTCGGCGGCGACCCGGATGTCGCAGCACATGGCGAGCTCGAGCCCGCCGCCCAGACAGAAGCCGTGGATCGCCGCGACGAAAGGTGTCCGCGCGGCGTCCATCGTGTGCCCGAGCTTCTGGATGCCGCGAGCCGACCCGCCCTCGTGCGCGTCCTCGACCGCCTCCCGCAGCGATGGGAACTCCTTGATGTCCGCGCCGGCCACGAACGCGCGCTCGCCCGCGCCCCGGAGCACGATCGCGCGAACGGAATCGTCCGCATCGAGGTGTTCGATCTCGGCCTCGAGCTCCTCGAGGAGCGGTGCCGAGAGCGCGTTCATCGGCGGATTGTCGATCGTGACGACGGCGACCGCGCCGTCGATCTCCGAGGAGATGAAGGTCCCCATCTGCTCCCTAACCAATCTGGTCGCTCGCGACCAGATTGGCTGCGAACTGCTCCCGCAGCGTCGTCTTGCGGAACTTGCCCACCGCGGTCTTGGGTATCTCGTCGACGAACTCGTAGCGATCGGGCAGCCACCACTTGGCAAAGCTCGGCGCGAGGAACTCGCGCAGCTCGTCGCTGGTCGCCGTCTCGCCCTCGCGCAGCACGACCACGGCGAGCGGCCGCTCCGACCACTTGTCGTCCGGTACCGCGATCACCGCCGCCTCCGCAACCGATGGATGTCCCATGAGCGCGTTCTCGAGCGCCACGGTCGAGATCCACTCGCCGCCCGACTTGACGAGATCCTTCTCCCGGTCCTGCACCTCGACGAAGCCGTCAGGATGGATCGTGACGACGTCACCGGTCTTGAACCATCCGTCCTCCGTCCACCGGTCGGCGCCCGCGTCCGACGCGAAGTACGCAGATGCGATGGACGGTCCGCGAACCTCGAGCTCGCCCATCGTCTGCCCGTCCCAGGGAACGAACCCGTCTGCACCCGAGGCGCGGATCTCGCAGAACGGGATCGGAAGGCCCTGCATCGCGCGCCGCGAGTATGCCTCCTGCGGCGACAGCCCGGACTCCTGCCCGGGCGCGCCCGAAAGCGTTCCGACGGGGCTCATCTCGGTCATCCCCCAGCCGTGGACGATGTGCAGGCCGTGCCGCTCCTGGAAGGCTTCGATCATCGCCCGCGGAGGCGCCGACCCACCCACCGTCATCATCCGGATCGACGAGACGTCGTATACGCCCGGGTTCGTGTCGAGCGTCTGCAGGACTCCCATCCAGATCGTCGGCACGCCCGCGGTGAGAGTGACCTTCTCCTGCTGGAAGTCCTCCAGCAGGCTCACGGGGTCGAGGTGCGGCCCGGGCAGGACCTGCTTGACGCCCGTCATCGTGCAGGAGAACGGGAAGCACCAGGCATTCGCGTGGAACATCGGCACGACCGGGAGACAGACGTCGTCCGCGGTGAAACCGAGACACCCGATCACCGTGAGGGCATGGATCGCGATCGCGCGATGCGAGTAGAGGACGCCCTTCGGCTGCCCGGTAGTGCCGCTCGTGTAGCACATTGCGGCGGCGGATCTCTCCGGGATGTCGCGATAGGCGAACTGCGAATCGTCGGCGTCTGCGATGAGATCCTCGTAGTCGACTGTGCCGTCCGGTGTCGGCCCGTCGCCGACTGCGATGACGTGCTCGAACTTGCACCTGCCGACGAACGCCTCGGCGAGAGGCCAGAGAACCTTGTCGACGATGAGCACGCGGTCACCGCCGTGCGTGGCGATGTACGTGTTGTCGTCGGGGTGGAGGCGAAGGTTCAGCGTGTGCGTGACGAGCCCGCCGACGGGGGCGCCCATATACGTCTCGAGGTGCTGCGAGTGATTCCACATGAACGTTCCGACGCGGTCACCGTCCTCGAGCCCGAGCTTCCGCAGTGCGACGATGAGCCTCTTCGTCCGCGAGACGAAGTCCGCGTACGTGTACCGGTGCCAGCTCTTGTCCGGGAGGCGGCTTGCGATCTCCTGGTCCCCGTAGAGGTCGTCGGCTCGACGAAGAATCGCCGGCACGTTCAGCTGGTAGTCCATCATCAGGCCGTCCACTTAGCCTCCTTGGGTGATCGTCACCGGAGCTGGGGTCTGGCTTAAGCCAGACCCCATGTCGTTAGCGTTGATGAGTGCTGCGGCAATCTCCGCGCGGAGCCTCGTCCCCGACGCCCCGAAGCTCTCGATCCCGAGCGCGCGCTTGTACAGCCGGTGGAGCTCGTGCTCCCA
>JBOHBA010000065.1:0-9518 GCA_050698095.1 Gaiellaceae bacterium | reverse complement strand
AAGACGAGCTTGTCGGCGATCCGGTGTCGCGCCCGCAGGGTTGCAGGCACCGGCTTTCCGTCGCTCTCGCGCCGGCTGACCTCGCGCCCGATCGGAAGCGCCCAGTCGATGAGGCGCCGCTTCGCGCCGGTCGCCTCGTGGAAGCGAGCCTGCGCCGCGGTGTGCACCTTCTCGTAGACGCGTGGGACGCTCGGAAGGACGGTGGGGCGGACGTCGGTCAGTGCCTCAGCGACGCGCAGCGGGTCCGGGAGGAGCGCGATCGGAAAACCGACGTACGCGCCTGTCAGCAGCATCAGGCGACCGAAGTTGTGCGCCAGCGGCAGGTAGAGCAGCATCAGGTCGTCAGCGCGGTAGTAGCTGTCCATGTCGTCCACGACGCTCGCCATCGCGTAGTAGTTGCGGTGGCTCAGCATGCACCCCTTCGGCGGCCCGGTCGTGCCCGACGTGTAGATGATCGTGAACAGGTCCTCCTCGCCGATCGCCGTTTGCGCGTCGTCGAGCGCTGACGGGTTGGCCTCCGCAAAGTCACGTCCGTGGGTGGCGAGCCCGTCGAGATCGTGGTACGTGAGGACGTGCTCGAGCGAGGTCAGCTCAACCGAGACAGCCTCCACCTTGGCGAGTTGCTCGGCGTCCTCGCAGACGATTCCGACGGCCTCCGAGTGCGAGAGCAGATAGCCGACGTCCTTGGCAGAGTTGGAGGCGTAAACCGGGACTCCGACCGCTCCGATCTGGGCGAGCGCGAAGTCGAAGAGCGCCCAGTCGAGCGTGTTGCGCGCGAGGATCGCGAACGTGTCGCCTTTGCGGACCCCTCGTGCGAGGAGTCCGTTCGCGAACGCCTGCACGCGCTCGTCGGCATCGCGCCAGGAGACCTCGCGCCAGCCACTCTCGTCCTCGACGAGATACGCCGGGCCCGACCGCTCCGCGGCGATCGCGTCGCGCCAGAGCCGCGCGATCGTCCGGCGCGCGTCGGACGGGCGGGTCGCGGGTTTGCCGGTAGCCGTCTCGGTCACTGGTCTGAGCTTAGAGATTCGGGAGGGGTTCGTCTGTCCGAGACGAATTGGGCTGGTCCAACGGAAGACGGAGTCGGGGTCAGGCTGATGTCTCACCCCGACGCGGATACTCTTCGACCATGCGCACAACCTGGAACGGATCTCTCAGTTTCGGCCTCGTCTCGATCCCCGTCGGCCTTGCTCCGGCGACGAAGCCGGCTGCCCGCCAGTCGGATGTCTCGTTTCGGCTGCTGCACCGCGAGTGCTCGACACCCATCAAGCAGAAGCGGTGGTGTCCGACGCACGACCGCGAGGTCTCGCAGGACGAGATCGTCCGCGGCTTCGAGGTGACGAAAGGTCAGTTCCTCATCGTCGAGGATGCCGATCTGGAGGCCATCGAGCGCTCCGACGACTCTCGCTCGATCGAGATCACGCGGTTCGTCTCCGAGGAGGCGGTCGATCCGATCTACTTCGACCGCACGTACTTCCTCGTGCCCGCGTCGAGCGCAGCGCAGCGCCGTCCATACGTCCTTCTGCTCGAGGCGATGCGCCAGACGCAAACCGCTGCGCTCGGGCGATTCATCCGTGCCGGGCGCGAGAGCCTCTGTCTCGTCCGCGCCAAGGGCGATGCGCTAGCGCTCGAGACGCTCTTCCTGGCCGAGGACGTGCACTCGCAGGCCGAGATCTCCGAAGCGGTCGAGGGAACCGAGGTGAAGAAGTCCGAGCTCGAGCTCGCCCGCCAGGTGATCGAGACGCTCGCCGGCGAGTTCGACCCGACCGAGCTGGCGAGCGACTACCGGCGCGATCTCCGCGCGCTGCTCGAGGCCAAGATGAGCGGGGAGGAGCTCGCGGTCCCCGAGCCCGTCGTCGTCGCACCCGTCATCGACCTCATGGAGGCGCTCAAGGCCAGCGTCGCGGCGGCGAAGTCGAAGCCCGGCGCCGAGGCGGACGAGAAGAAGCCCGCGCGGGCACGGAAGCCGCGCGCGAAAGCGTCCTAGCGTCTAGCCCTCGAGCACGATCTCTCGCAGCGGCGTCGACACTCGCAGCGTTCTTCGAAGGTCGATGCCGCGCCGTCGAGATCGGCGACGGCGATGAGGACGTGATCGGCGCTCAGCTCTGTCCGGACGCAGCTCCCGCCGCGACTGCTTCGAGCGATGCCTGGAAGAGCGTCTTGTCGATCTTGCCCTGGTAGATCGGCACGCCTTCCTCGACGCAGATGCGGATGACCTCATCGCGGTCCATCCCCGTCTCCTTCGCAAGCTCCTCAGGCGTCAGGTGATTGGGCATTCCTACCTCCTTTGGACAACAAAAAAGCCCGCCAGCGCGGATCGCGCAGCCGGGCTCGGGTCAATCTCTTCTCAGGCGGGTCAACCGGCCCGCCTCGCAAGAGCTTCCGTCACGATTCTCAGCATACTGCGGGTCCGGCGACCTGCGCAACGGGTTCGGCGAGGCGGCGGCCGCCGGCTTTCGAAGCCGGTACCCTTTCCGCGCTCGGGGTGTGGCGCAGCCTGGTAGCGCGCTCCGTTCGGGTCGGAGAGGCCCCCAGTTCAAATCTGGGCACCCCGATTTAGGGCGGGGGAAACGATGTTTCCCCTCGCCGGCCCCCCTTCCCTGGCTTCGGTGTCGAGTCACGCGAGGCTGGGCCTGCGGGCGAGTGAATCGCCCTCCGGCCTTCGGCCGGGCCGACCTCTCCGTCTCGTCTCTTTGCCCTTCGGCCTTCAGCGTCCCAACCTCTCCGTTCTGTTTCTTGGGCCGGGCGCCTATCCTCACGATGTGCTCCGGGCGGTCTTGTTCGACGTCGACTTCACTCTCTTTCGGCCCGGGCCCGAGCTCGGGCCCGAGGGGTACCGGCGCGTGGGGGAGAGACATGGGCTTGCGCTCGACCCGGATCGCTATTCGGTCGCGCGAGCGGCGGCGATCGAGACCCTGCAGCACAACCACGAGCTCGTTCACGACGAGGAGATCTGGATCGCGTTCACCGAGCAGATCGTGCTCGGCATGGGCGGTGACCCCCCGGCAGGCGCCCGCGCGTGCGCGGTTGACATGGTGCGCGAGTGGGAGCGCCATGAGAACTTCTCGTTGTACGAAGACGCGTTGCCCGTGCTCGACGAGCTCCGGCGGCACGACCTCAAGATCGGGCTGATCTCGAACGGCCAGCGCGAACTCGAGGAGTTCGCGACACATCACGGCCTCGAGGTCGACGCGATCGTGGGATCGAAGGCGCACGGCCGCGTGAAGCCGCACTCGTCGATCTTCGTCGCTGCGCTGCGGTTGCTCGGAGTGACGCCCGGCGAGACCGCGATGGTTGGCGACTCGTACGAGGACGACATCGAAGGTGCTCGGGCACTCGGGATTCGCGCGATCCTGCTCGACCGCGACGGGCTGCGAGTCGACACGCCCGATCGGATCGACACGTTGCTCGCGCTCCCCGCGGCACTCGGGCTACGACCCGCCTGAGGCGTTAGAGTCGAGGAGTGAGTCCCGCACCGATCGTCCTGGTTCCGGGGTTCTGGCTCGGTGCATGGGCGTGGGACGAGGTCGCCGCTACCTTGCGAGCCGACGGCCACGAGGTCACCGCACTGACACTGCCCGGTCTCGAGTCGGCTGACGCCGACCGATCCTCGATCACGCTCGCCGACCACGTCGATGCGATCTGCGAAGCCGTGACGGCGACGGGGCGTCCCGTCGTGCTCGCGGTGCACAGCGGCGCCGGCGCCCCCGGCTATGCAGTCACGGACCGTATCCCTGAGCAGATCGCGGCGATGGTCTACGTCGACACAGGGCCGGCGAAGGGCGCGCTCGACCCCGACTTCGAAGGTGTCGAGGCGCCGTTGCCCTCGCAGGAGTCGCTCGCAGCGGACGAGAACCTCGAAGGGCTCGGCGAGCAGCAGCTCGGGACCTTCCGGCGGCGCGCCGTTCCACAGCCGGGCGCCGCTCTGCGCGACGCCCACGAGTTCACAAACGAGGCACGCTTCGACGTGCCGAGCACGGTCGTGGCCACGGGGTACACGTCCGAGCAGTACAAGGAAGCCCTCAAGGAGGGCTATGCGTTTCTCGCAGGCCTGGCCGAGCTCCGCGACGTGACCTACGTCGATCTACCGACGAGCCACTGGCCGATGTGGTCGCGCCCCGACGAGCTCGCCGCGATCATCGGCGACGTCGCGAAGGCGGACGTGGCTGGGAGCGCGCTCACCGCGAGCTAGAAGCGCGCCACACCTCCGTCCCCACCGGAGTCTTCCCGCACGCCGAGCTCCGCGCGCCAGGCCTCGGTGTGCGCGCTGAGCGGAACCTCCTCTTGGTTGTCGAACGACCCGAAGTCGACGGCTGCCTCTTCACGGGTCCAGACAGGCCCGACGCACACGTCCTCGTCGCCGAACACAACGAGCCACTCATCGAGCGTTCGGGCGCGAAAGTGGGCCGCGAGCTCGGCTGCCAGGCTGGCTTGATCGTCGTCGTACTGGCGGCCCGCCAGGTCGGCATCATCGAGGAGCTCACACAGCCGCCGGAAGAACCTCGGTTCGAGCGCACCGACAGTCACGTATCGACGGTCTGCCGTTCCGTAGACGCGGTAGCACGCGAGGCCGCCCGTGAGCATGCGCGGGACCGGCTCACCTCCGATCCGGTGGGAGACGAGGTCGTGGGAGCGGTGCGTCATGGAGACGACGAGCCTCGCGCCGACACCGGTTCGCGTTCGGTCCAGGAGCGCCGCGAGCACCTGCGTCACGGCGCCGAGCGCTCCCGCCGCGAGGTCGGCTGCCTGCACGGGTGGAAGCTCCGGGGCGGTGTCCTCGAGGACACCCGCCCAGCCGAGGTAGTTCACGTCGTGCCCCGCGCGCGCTTCGTGCCTGCTCTCGAGGCCAAAACCTGTGATCGAGCAGTAGACGACCTCACTCGGGACATCGGCCGGGCCGATGCCGAGACGATCGGCGACGCCCGGTCGAAACCCTTCGAGGACGACGTCGGCTCGAGCGCAAAGCGCCCGGGCGAAGCCGGCATCTGACTTGAGATCGCAGACCACCGACTCGGTGCCAGCTCTCAACGCCGCGTCCCACGCAGGTGCGGTGAGCCGCATGGGATCGCCATCCGGCGGCTCGACGCGGACGACCCGTGCTCCCAAGCGCCCGAGCTCCCTGGAGGCGAACGCGCCCGGCAGATAGCGCGTGAAGTCCACAGCGAGGATGCCCGCGAGCGGTTGCACGCATGTGGAGCGTATCTCTATCCTCGTCTTCGTTGACTGACGGTTCAACCACACACAGAGAGAAGCGCAAGCTCATCCTCGATGCCGCGATCCGCGTGTTCGCCGAGCATGGCTACCACGGATCGCGCGTCGGCGACATCGCCGAGGACGCCGGCGTCGCGCACGGCCTGCTGTACCACTACTTCGCGTCGAAAGACGATGTCCTCCGGACGATCTTCGCCGAGAACTGGGGCGCCCTCCTCACGCGCTTCCGAGCTGTGGAAGCGGCTGCCGAGCCCGCGCCGGACAAGCTTGTGGGCATCGCGAAGATCTTGCTGCGCACCTGGCGCAACGACCCGGCTCTCGTCACGGTGATGGTGCGCGAGGTTGCGCGAAGCCAGCTCCTCCAAGACCAGGTCGAGGAGGTGCGGGAGGCGTTCGCGATCGTCCAGCGCGTGATCGAGGAGGGCCAAGCAGCGGGCGCTTTCCGCCCCGGCCTGGATGCCCGCCTCGCGAGTTGGCTCTTCTACGGCGGGCTGGAGGAGGTGCTCACCGGCTGGGTGCTCGGCCAACTCCCGGACAGCGAAGCGGACGTCGCTCGAGCCGAGCGGACGGCAATCGAGGTCGCGCTTCGCGGGCTCGCCGTCTAACCATCTAGGCTCACTCACCATGGACGTCTTCAATCTCTACGGCGACGTATGGGATCGCGTCGAGGAGCGCGCCGGATGGAGGAGCAAGGACGGCTGGGTCGGCTCGCCGCTCGGCGCGGAGCTCCTCGGAGGCAGCCTCTATGAGCTCGAGCCCGGCGACAAGCTGTGGCCGTACCATCTCCACCACGCGAACGAGGAGTGGCTGATCGTCGTCCGTGGCGAGCCGACGCTTCGCTCGCCCGACGGCGAGCAGGACTTGCGCGAGGGCGACGTTGTGGTCTTCCCGCGCGGCAAGTCTGGCGCGCACCAGGTCTCGAACCGCACCGACGCGCCGATCCGCGTCCTCATGCTCTCCACCATGCTGGCCCCCGATCTCGTCGAGTATCCGGATAGCGGGAAGGTCGGTGCCCGCAGCGTCTCGGGCGAGCGAGTCCTGATGAGTCGTCCCGGCCCGATGCTCGACTACTGGGACGGCGAAGACTGAGCTACCAGCCCTACTGCGCATGCATGGCTTGACAACCTACTCCGTCTTTGGTCAAATGACTTAGTCATCTGACTAAAGGAGGAGCAAGATGGCGTACCAGCTCGAGGGACAGCTGCTCGAGGTCTGCACGTGCAATATTCTCTGCCCCTGCTGGGTAGGACAGGACCCGGACGGCGGCACGTGCGACGGCGTGCTTTCTTGGCACATCGCGAAGGGAAGCGTGAATGGCACGGACGTGTCGGGCCGCACGTTCACGATCCTCACGCACATTCCCGGCAACATCCTCGACGGCAATTGGCGGATCGTCGTGTACGTCGACGACGGCGCGACGGACGAACAGCAGCAGGCCCTGATCGACGTCTGGACCGGGAAGCTCGGTGGTCCGATGGCCGATCTGGCACAGCTCGTCGGTGAGGTGATCGCCGTCGAGCGCGCGCCGGTGCAGTTCCAGGTCGAGGGCAAGGGCGTCGCGGGAAGGTTCACCATCGGCAAGGCGATCGAGGCGGAGCTCGAGCCGTTCATGGGGGCGACCGGCGAGCCGAGCGCGCTCTACGACACCATCTTCACGACGATTCCCGGCTCACCGGCATACGTCGGGAAGGCCTCCGTGTACAAGGTCGACGCTCCACAGCACGGATTCGAGATCGATCTCGAAGGCCACAACGCCGTCTCGGGCGTCTTCAGCTTCCAAGGGTGAGCGGAGCGCGTGCACAGGGGGTGACCGGCGCCTTGCCGGGCACCCCTCCCGGCACGTTCGGCTTGTCGCCGCGGGTCCGCGACGACCGGCTCTTCTTCGGGTTGGTTGCGCTCCTGGTTACGCTCGCCTGGCTCAGCATCTGGCTGTGGCAGCAATCCCCGTACGCCCGCTTCCTGGGACACGAGGAGATCGGCGGCACGGCATCCGTTGGCCAGGGCTACCTGGTGGTTCTCGCGCTCTTCGTCGGGGGCTGGACCCTGATGACCGTCGCGATGATGCTGCCAACGAGCCTGCCGCTCGTCGCGTTCTTCCGCACGCTCGTCCGAAGGCGCCCCCACCGAGCCTCGCTCGTCGCGTTACTCGTGGTCGGGTACGTCGCGGTCTGGGCCGCGTTCGCGGGTGTCGTCCACGCCGGCGACCTGGGCGTCCACGTGGCGGTCGAACGCGTCGGTTGGCTCGAAGCGAACGCCTGGGGGATCACTGCGGCGACATTTCTCTTCGCCGGCGTCTACCAGTTCACCGCACTCAAGTACCACTGTCTCGACAAGTGCCGCTCTCCGGTCGGCTTTGTCATGCAGAACTGGCGCGGGGGCAGTGAACGATGGGACGCTTTCCGGCTCGGCGTGCGCCATGGAGTTTTCTGCCTCGGCTGCTGTTGGTCGCTCATGCTGCTGATGTTCGCCGTCGGCGTGGGGAATATCGCCTGGATGCTCGTGCTGGCCGTCGTCATGGCCACCGAGAAGAACGTGCCCTGGGGGCGGCGGCTGAGCGCTCCGCTCGGGATCGTCCTCATCGGGTCGGGCGTCGTGCTCGTCCTGAGCGAGTCGCTGGGCGTCACGGCGCTCTGATGGCCGAGGCGCCGGCCACCGCCCGCCAAGCGACGGAGGACACGTTCCTCGATGCCGCGGAGCGGCTGCTCGTCGAGGTCGGCTACGCGGGGATCACGACGCGCCGCGTCGCGGACGAGGCCGACGCCAACAAGGGTCTCGTCCACTACTACTTCGGCACGATGGAGAACCTGCTCGTACGCGTACTCGAGCGGTTCACCGAACGGTTGATCGTGCGTCAGCGGACGATGTACGCGGCTGACGCTCCGTTCGTCGAGAAGTGGCGTCAGGCGATGCGCTACCTCGACGAGGACTTCGCGAGCGGCTACCAGAAGGTCTGGTTCGAGCTCCAGGCTCTGGCGTGGAGCCGCCCCGAGCTGCGCGAGCGTGTCGCACACGTCGACAAGGAGTGGCGAGCGGTGCTCGCGGACGCGTTCGAGCAGGCACGCCGTGAGCACTCGATCGACATGCCCCTCGACGTCCTCGTCGCGCTCGTGGCGACGTTCAACGAGGGCCTCATACTCGAGCGTCTCTCCGGTATCGAGACGGGGCACCGTGCCCTGATCGACTGGATCGACGCCTGGCTCGAGAGCACTGCGCGATGACCACGGCGATCGAGCTCGTCACGGGGACGGAGCGAGAGCAGACGCGTGCCCGCTACCCGGACGAGGAGGGGTACATCGAGCGTGCCGGCGTACAGATCTTCTACGAGGTCTACGGGTCGGGCGAGCCTACGATCCTGCTGCTCCCGACCTGGTCGCTCGTCCACTCCCGCGTATGGAAGATGCAGATCCCCTACCTCGCTCGGCACTGCCGTGTCGTCAGCCTCGACGGGCGCGGCAACGGGCGGTCGGACCGCCCATCCGAGCCCGAGGCCTACCTCGAGCAGGAGTTCGCCGCCGACGCGCTCGCGGTCATGGACGCGACCGCCACGGAGCGGGCGGTGCTGGTATCGCTGTCGCGGGGCGCGGAGCGGTCGCTGCTGCTCGGCGCGGAGCACCCTGAGCGGGTCGAGGGAATGGTGTTCATCGCGCCGGCCCTACCGCTCCGTCCGGTTCCACAGCGCGCGCAGGCGGCCCAGGAGTTCAACGAGCGGCGCGCGGCCTACACAGGCTGGGAGAAGTGGAACCGCCACTGCTGGCTCGAGTCCTACGAGGACTTCCTCGAGTTCTTCTTCTCGCAGGTCTTCACCGAGCCGCACTCCACCAAGCAGCGCGAGGACGCAGTCGGCTGGGGGCTCGAGACGGATCCCGAGACGTTGGTCGCGAGCCAGCTCGCACCGCGGCTCCCGGACGAGGAGAGCGTGCGTGAGCTCGTGTCCCGAATCCGCTGCCCCGTGCTCGCGATCCACGGAAGTGCCGACGCAGTGCGCCCATTTGCGTCCGCCGCCCGGTTCGCCGAGCTGGCTGGCGGCACGCTTGCGATCCTCGAGGGGTCGGGCCACTTCCCCCATGCCCGCGATCCGGTGAAGGTGAATCTCTTGATCCGCGACTTCATCGCACCCGCGCCGCCTCCGGTGCGTTGGGTCCGTGGCACGTCGCGCGGCAAGCGGGCGCTCTACATCTCGTCGCCGATCGGTCTCGGGCACGCGCAGCGCGACGCCGCGATCGCCGACGAGCTCAGGAAGCTCCACCCCGACCTCGAGATCGACTGGCTCGCTCAGCATCCAGTGACCGCGGTGCTGGAGGCACGAG
>JBOHBA010000064.1:0-5504 GCA_050698095.1 Gaiellaceae bacterium | reverse complement strand
CTGTGGCGGCGTCTCTACGAGGAGCACCGGGTCGAGGTGCCCGTCTACGAGTGGGAGCGCCGCAAGCTCATGCGCGTGTCGATCGGGCCTTGCAACGACGAGGAGGATGTCGAGCGGCTCGCTGTCGCGCTTGAGCGCGTGCTCTAGGGGCTCGTCTCGGCGGACGCGAGGATGCGTCGGATCACTCCGCGACGCTTTCGCGCGGTGACGACGGTCACCTGCTCGGCGACCTCGGCGAGCTGATCGGAGGCCTGTCCGACGACGTCGGTCACCTGCGCGACCGTTCGCTTCGTCTCGTCGATGCCGGCCTTCGCTGCGCGCTGGTCGTCCTGGATCTCACGTTGGAGTGCATGAACCTCCTCGGCGAGCTCCTTCGTCTCGCGCATGAGGCCTGCGAGCTCGCTCTGGATCAAGCGCAGGTCGCTCGCATCGCGAACGCTTCGCAGCGCGAGATAGACCAACAGGAATGTCGCGACGACGCCGAACGTGCCGCTTGCGAGTACAAAGGCTTCCATAACGATCTCCTCGACGCTTGCGGACTCGACGGCCACGCTAGCCACTGCGGCCCGTCGGTGGCAATGTCGTAACGATCGACGCTTTTCGGGCATGCGAACGGGTCCGCGGCGAGGGGGTACCGTCTGGCGGTAAGACTTCGCACGTGATCCAGAAGGCGATCGACGAGCTGCTTCACGGCCGGAACCTCGGGCGGGACGAGGCGCGGGAGGTCATGGGCGAGATCATGCGCGGGGAGGCGACGCCGGCGCTGATCGGTGGTTTCCTGATCGCGCTGCGAGCGAAGGGCGAGACCGTGGAGGAGATCGCGGGCTGCGCGGAGGCCATGCGCGCGCACGTGCTCCCCGTTCACCCGACGCGGGAGGACGTCGTGGACGTCGTCGGAACCGGAGGCGACGGGGCGAGGACGTTCAACATCTCGACGATCGCGGCGGTCGTGGCCGCTTCCGCCGGCGCCGCTGTCGCGAAGCACGGCAACCGGGCGGTGAGCTCCTCATCCGGCTCCGCGGACGTGCTGGAGGCGCTCGGGTTCGAGCTCGAGCAGGCGCCCGAGCGGATCGCGCAGTCGATCGACGAGCACGGTTTCGGCTTCATGTTCGCTCCGCTCCACCATCCGGCGATGAGGCACGCCGCACCCGTGCGGCGGGAGCTGGCCACGCGTACGGTCTTCAACGTGCTCGGCCCGCTGACGAACCCGGCGGGGGCGCGCGACGGAGTGTTCGGCGTCTACTCGCAGGAGCTCGTGCGGACCTACGCCGACGTTCTCGCCGCGCTCGGCGCTCGTCGCGCCTACGTGGTGCACGGGGCGCACGGAGTCGACGAGCTCTCGCCCGCCGGGCTGAATGCCGTCTGTGAGATCGTGGACGGAGTCGTCCGGGAGCGGACGATCGAGCCGCTCGAGCTCGGCATCGAGCGCTGCTCTCCCGAGGATCTCGGGGGCGGGACACCTGAAGAGAACGCCGCGATCGGGCGCGAGATCCTCGCCGGCGCAGCGGGCTCGAAGCGAGACGCGGTCGTGCTCAACGCGGGAGCCGCGATCGCCGCCTCCGGGCACGCTGCCGACCTGCGCGAAGGGATCGCCCTCGCGGCCGAGGAGATCGACAGCGGACGAGCCGCGACGCGACTGGACGACCTCGTGAGGTTCTCGCAGGAACAATCCTCTTGATGGGACGTTTTCGCTCGGCGCTCGCACAGCCCGGCCTTGCCGCAGTCGCGGAGGTCAAGCGGCGCTCGCCGTCGGCCGGCGATCTCCGTCCCGATGCGGATCCGGCAGCTCTGGCCTCGGCGTACGAGCGCGCCGGCGCGGCCGCGGTCTCGATCCTCGTCGACGAGCGCTTCGGCGGCACGTGGGACGACCTGCGGGCCGCGAGGGCGGCGGCGGGCGTGCCGCTGCTCGCGAAGGGGTTCTTCTCGACCGAGGACGACCTGAGAACCGCGCGCGAAGCGGGCGCGGATGCCGCGCTTCTGCTTCTTCGCGATCTCGACGACGAGACTGCCTTCCGGCTCATGGCGACGGCCGCCGAGCTGGGCCTCGACACGCTCGTCGAGGCGCACGACTCCGACGAGCTCGTACGCGCAGTCGCTCTCGACGCGCCCGTGATCGGGATCAACGCACGCGATCTCGCGACGTTTCGCATCGACCGACGGGCGCAGCTCGAGCTCGTCGCGCGCGCCCCGCGGGATCGGGTGATCGTCGCCGAGAGCGGGATCGAGTCGCGGGCCCAGGGCGCCGCCGCCGAGCTGGCAGGGGCGAGCGCGATCCTCGTCGGCTCCACGCTCATGCGCGCGCCGGATCCAGCGGTGAAGCTCGCGGAGTTGATCTCGCGCCCGCTCGTCAAGGTGTGCGGGCTCACGCGTGACGAGGACGTGGCCGTGGCGGCCGAGGCCGGAGCGGACATGGCCGGATTCGTTCTTGCTGCAAACAGCCCACGGCGCGCCCCCGGCGTGCTAGCGGTGTCTGACACCTTGCTAACAGTCGCCGTCGTCGTCGGCGAGCCTGGCGAGCACGACGCCGACCTCGTCCAGCTCTACCCGCATGAGGAGGGCAAGGTGCGTGGGCGCGATGCTGTGCTCCTCCGCGACGGCGAGCAGGTCGCCCGCGTGGTCGATCTCCCGTGGGGCGAGGACGACCCGAGCCATCTCGAGCGGGCCGCGAAGGTCGACGGGCGCGTCATGCTCGCGGGCGGCCTCGGCCCCGAGAACGTCCGCGAGGCGATCGAGGCCGTGAAGCCATGGGCGGTCGACGCCAGCTCGTCACTCGAGACCGAGCCGGGCGTGAAGGATCACGCACGCGTGCGAGCGTACGTCGAGGCGGCGCGATGACGAACGGGCTCTACGGCTCGTACGGCGGCCGCTACGTCCCCGAGACGCTGATCCCGGCGCTCGACGAGCTCGAGCGCGGGTTCGAGGAGGCGCTCGCGGACCCGGCGTTCGTGGCCGAGCTCGAGGAGCTCGGCGCGCGCTACATCGGTCGCCCGACGCCGCTCTACGAGGCGAAGCGCTTTCCCACAGACGATCGCCGGATCTTCCTCAAGCGCGAGGATCTCTGTCACACCGGGGCGCACAAGATCAACAACGCGCTCGGCCAGGCCGTTCTGGCCATGCGGCTCGGGAAGCGGCGCGTCGTCGCCGAGACGGGGGCGGGACAGCATGGCGTGGCGGCTGCCACTGTCTGCGCGCGCTGGGGCCTCGAGTGCACGGTCTACATGGGTTCCGAAGACATGCGCCGCCAGCGGCCGAACGTGGAGCGGATGCGACTGCTCGGCGCCGAGGTGCAGGCCGTGGAGCTCGGCACGCGCACGCTCAAGGAGGCGACGAGCGAGGCGATCCGCGACTGGATCGCGAACGTGGAGTCGACCTACTACCTGATCGGCTCCTGCGTCGGCCCTCATCCCTATCCAGCCATCGTGCGCGAGCTGCAGTCCGTCATCGGGCGCGAAGCGCGCGCGCAGTCGCTGGACGCGCTCGGGCGGCTTCCCGATGCCGTCGTCGCGTGCGTGGGAGGCGGCTCGAATGCGATCGGCCTCTTTGCGGGCTTCATCGACGACGCGGACGTACGCCTCGTCGGGGTCGAGGCCGCGGGCGCGGCGAGCCTCGGCTCGGGACGAGCGGCCATTCTCCACGGTGCTCGTTCGTCCGTGCTCGCAGACGAGGACGGCCAGATCGCCGACGCGCACTCGATCTCCGCGGGCCTCGACTATCCGGGCGTCGGCCCAGAGCACGCGTACCTGCGGGACACGGGGCGCGCGGAGTACGTCACGGCGACCGACGACGAGGCGCTCGCCGCGTTCCGGCGGCTGGCCGCGACGGAGGGCATCCTGCCGGCGCTCGAGCCGGCGCACGCCCTCGCGCGAGCGCTCGATCTCGATGCGGAGGTGATCCTCGTCGGCCTCTCCGGCCGCGGGGACAAGGATCTCGCCGAAGTGCTCGCGCAGTGAAGAAGCTCGTGATCTATCTCATGTCGGGGCGCGACACGCCTGACCTGGCCGCGGCGGCCGAGGCCGGCGGCGCGGACGTCGTCGAGCTCGGGTTCCCGTTCTCGGATCCCCTTGCCGACGGGCCTGTCGTTCGTGTCGCAGCCGAGAAAGCGCTCGCCGAGGGGATGCGGACGACCGCCTGTCTCGAGTGCCTTCGCCTGACGCGCGAGCGCGTGTCGGTGCCGCTCGTGCCGATGACGTACTCCTCGCTCCTCGAGGCCTACGGCTGGGAGCGTTTCGCGGCGGATGCCCGCGGCGCCGGCGCAGAGTCGCTCATCGTCGCGGATCTCCCCGTCGACGAGCGGCCCGAGCTCGGTCGCGTGCAGCTGGTCGCGCCGACCTCCACCGACGAGCGGATCGCTCTCGCGGCGGAACGCACGGACGGCTGGCTGTACCTCGTCACGGTCACCGGCACGACGGGCGCCCGAACCGAGCTCTCGCCGGCGCTCGCTCCGCTCGTCGAGCGCGCGCGGCAGCTGACCCCGGTTCCGCTGTACGCAGGCTTCGGCGTCTCGACGCCCGAGCAGGCCGCCGCGGCCGCGGAGCTCGCGGACGGCGTCGTGGTCGGCTCGGCCGCCCTGCTCGCCGCCGAGGACGGGCCGGCGTCGCTCGAGCGCTTCGTCTCTCAGCTGCGCGCGGCGCTCGCGTAGGCGACGAGCCAGTCGCGCGCAACGTGCCACGCGGCCGCACGGGCGTCGATGTGCTCGAAGTGCCCGGTGGCGCTCAGCATGACGAGCTCGCACGGATCGCCGGCTTCGCGCGCCGCCGTCGCGTAGCTCGTCGCGATCCGCACGGAGACGGTCGTGTCCTGATCGCCGTGCAGCACCAGTTGTCGGACGCCGAGCGGCAGGCGCTCGCGTGGCGACGCGAGCTCGTAGCGGTCGGAGTGCTTCTCGGGATCGCCGAGCAGGGCTATCGTCGGCTGCGCAGAGGGAGAGAGCTGTGCCGCGAGGCGCAGGTCGAGCACGCCGGCCTGGGAGACTGCGCGACCGACGCGCACTCGGGGCTCGGCTCCGGGCGCGCCCTTCGGAAGCGTCGGTCGGGCTGCGGCCCAGAGCGCGAGGTGCCCTCCCGCGGAGTGACCGACGGCCGCCACGCGCTCGAGATCCAGCGGCGCGTCGAGATCGGCCAGAGCGTCGATGCCGGCAGCAACGTCCTCGAACGTCTCCGGCCAGCCGCCGCCTCCTCCGACGCGGCGATACTCGAGGTTCCACGCGGCAAGACCGCGGCCGGAGAGATCCAGGCAGAGCTCGTCCATGAGCGAGCGGTCATACCGGGCTCGCCAGAATCCGCCGTGGAGAACGACGACCACCGGATGCGGCCCTCTGGCCGACGGCAGGAACAGCTCCCCGACCTGGCTCGGGCCGGCGCCGTAGTGGTGGACGGAGCGAGTCAGTGCGCCCGGCAGGAATTGAACCTGCGACCTCGCGCTCCGGAGGCGCGCGCTCTATCCCCTGAGCTACGGGCGCTCGGGAGGCCAGTGTACCGCCGCCTCACTTGTGGCTCTGAGCCACG
>JBOHBA010000063.1:0-7353 GCA_050698095.1 Gaiellaceae bacterium | reverse complement strand
CTCCTGCTCGACTGGCGGCTGGCGGCGTTCGCACTGGCGCTGCTGCCGCTGTTCGTCTGGCTCACGAAGCGGGTGGGCGAGCAGCGGAAGAAGGTCACGGCCGAACGGCAGGCGTCGCTCGCGGACGTCTCGTCGATCGTCCAGGAGTCGCTGTCGGTGTCCGGGATCCTGCTCGGGAAGACGATGGGTCGCACGGACGACCTCGCCATTCGGTTCGAGACCGAGTCCGCGCGTCTCGCCGACCTCGAGGTGCGAAGCCGGATGACCGGACGCTGGATGATGGCCGCGATCCAGACGACCTTCGCCGTGATGCCGGCGCTCGTCTACTGGTTCGCGGGCTTCACGATCGCCCAGGGCTCCGAGACGATCACGATCGGGACACTCGTCGCCTTCACCACGCTGCAGACACGGCTCTTCTTCCCGATCGGGAGCCTCCTGAGCGTGCAGATCGAGGTGCAGACGTCGCTCGCGCTCTTTGACCGGATCTTCGAGTACCTCGACCACGAGGTCGACATCGTCGAGGGGGCGCGGACGCTCGAAGCGCCGCGCGGCGAGGTGCGCCTCGACTCGGTCTGGTTCCGGTACGACGAAGGAGACGTCCTGCAGCGTCCACGCGGCATCGTCGTAGCGGAACCAGACCGAGTCGAGTCGAACCTCACCACGGGGCGTTTCGAGCGTCTGCGCTCCCTCGACGATGTCGACCTCGTGATCCAGGTACTCGAAGATCCGGTCGAAGAGCGCGAGCGAGCTCTGCACCTCGAGCTGGACGCCGAGGAGGCTCCCGATCGGGAAAAAGAGCCTCGTCTGCAGCGTGGTGAAGGCGACGAGCGTTCCGATCGTGATCGTCTCCGAGCCCTGCGCGATCGTGAAGCCCGCGAACCAGTACACGAGCGCAGGCATGACTGCGAAGGTCGTCTGGATCGCGGCCATCATCCAGCGGCCGGTCATGCGGCTGCGCACCTCGAGGCTCGCGAGGCGCGCGGACTCGGTCTCGAACCGGACCGCGAGGTCGTCGGTACGGCCCATCGTCTTCCCGAGCAGGATCCCGGAGACCGAGAGCGACTCCTGGACGATCGAGGAGACGTCCGCGAGCGAGGCCTGACGCTCCGCGGTCACCTTCTTGCGCTGAGCTCCGACCCGCTTCGTCAGCCACACGAACAGCGGTAGGAGCGCCAGCGCGAAGGCGGCGAGTCGCCAGTCCAGCAGCAGCATCGCGATCACCGTCGCGAGCACCGTCGTCACGTTCGCGAGCACCGACGTCGCGGTCGACGTGACGACGTTCTCGATGCCGCCGATGTCGTTCGCGATGCGGCTCTGCACCTCGCCGGTGCGCGTCCGTGTGAAGAACGCAAGCGAGAGGCGTTGGAGATGCCGGTAAACCTGCGTCCGCAGGTCGTGCATCACGCTCTGGCCGACCTGGTTCGAGAGCAGCGTCTGCCAGACGCCGATGACGCCGGTGATGATCGGGATCGCGACCATGCCGGCGACGAGAGCCGTCAGCAGGCCCACGTTCTCCTCGGGGATGGCGACGTCGAGGACCTCGCGGAGGAGGAACGGCGAGACGACGCCGATCCCGGCCGAGAAGACGATGAGCGCGCAGACGACGCTCAGGCGGAGCCGATACGGGCGGAAGAGCGGGAAGATCCTGCGCAGGTTCGCCTTGCGCACGGCACGGTCAGCCGACCGCTCGGGCGGATCCTCCGTTGCAAAGCTGTCGAAGCGGCGTCCCGGCATCAGCTAAGCGTGCCTGCACGGGACGCCCCGGGGCCGGGCGGCAGGGCCCCGCGAAATCCTCTCGAGCTCAGTCGGCGGCCGCGTCGGCGTTCGCGAGCTCGTACACGCGCTCGAGGCTGCGCGCTTGGGCGCCGCGTTCGATCCGGTCGAGCCGCTTCTGGAACTGGCTCGTCGCGAAGACGAGGAAGTCATCGAGCTCGAGCCCGAAGGGCATCGGCTCGTGCTGCGCAAACGTCTCCTGGACGACACCCAGCGCGGGCTCGAGCAGCTCGCTCATACGGCTCTGCGCCAGCGGCCAGGGCTCGGGGTGCTCGGCGATCAAGCGCGAGAGGAGGAAGACCCCGTAGGCGATGTTTCGCGACTCGTCCCGCTTGACGTTGGCGAGCCCCTCATGCAGCCCAGGCAGGAGGTCGTTCCGCTCGAGCGCCTCGAAGTAGGCGTGATATCCCGCGTGTCGTGGCGGCGTTCCTGTCCGCTCTCACGAGGGAGCAGCGGAGAGGCGAGGTGCCGGACCGCGCTGCCAGCGGTTAGCGTCGGCGGGTAACAGGGCTGCGCGCCGGAACTCAGTCCAGGCCGAGTGCTGTCGACAACGCCAGGTCAAGATGGCGTGTCCGCTCGGGGCCCAATGCGCCCCGCCGACGACCGAGCGCCACCTTGGAAACCGTGTGGACGTTGTCGCAGCTTGCGACACACTCTCGCGCGAGCCCTTGTGCGGGGCCGAGCAACACTTCCGTGGGAAGGTTGCGAATCGTCCCTGTGACCTCCACGACGGTCACGTTCCGGAGAACAGGAATGGCCCGATCCCGCGTGACGATCACACCCGGACGACGGCCACTCGGAAACTCGACGTCATACACGTCGCCGCGATTCAAAGAGGCTCCGACTCTCCCTCTTCCAGCACATGCTGCTCGAACAGGATCAATCCGTCCTGCCCGACGCGATCTTCCTGTGGGAACCTCTCGTACCCGCGGCGATACGCCTCTACGATCTCCCGTTCGCGCTCCTCCCGCAGTAGGAGTGCGAGCCCTTCCCGAAGCGCGTCGCTCCGACTGGCGAAGCGCCCGCTGGCGACAACATCGTCGAGGCGGCGTGCATCCTCGTCTGGGATGCGTACTGGGATCTGGACTGACATACACGCAGGGTACTCCCCTCGCCGGCGAACGACAAGTGCCGGCTCGAGACATGTCCTCGCCGCAGGCGTCCCGTGTGTTCACGCGAATAGGAACGCATGACGACCGGGGCTGCGATAGAGCGTTTCCTCGCGCACGGCGGGCTTTCCGAGGCGACGCAGCGCGCATACGGCAACGACCTGCGCGCCTTCGCGACCTGGCTCGAGCCGCGAGCACTCGTGCTCGCCGACGTCGACGCGCGGGTGCTCTCGGACTGGGTCGGAGAGCTCGGCAGCGGTCGCAACCGCCTGGCCGCCGCATCCATCTCACGTCGTCTGGCCGCTGTTCGCTCCTGCCTGCGGTACACGTTCGGGCCCGCGGCCGTACCCGACGCCGCGCTCGCGCCACGACGGTCGCGCCGGCTGCCGGACGCCCCGAAGACGCCCGAGGTCGAGGCCCTGCTCGAGCTCGCGGACGGCGACTCGCCGCTGGCCTTACGGAACCGCGCTCTCCTCGAGCTCCTCTACTCGTGCGGGCTCAGAAGCGCCGAAGCGGTTGGGCTCGATCTCGCCGACGTCGACTTCGAGCGAGAGTCCGTCCACGTGCACGGGAAGGGCGGCAAGGATCGGGTCGTGCCTCTCGGCGAGGAGGCGGCTCATCACGTCGCGCTCTATCTCCGCGACGGCAGACCCGAGCTGGCGCGAGGCGCGGTCGACGCGCTGTTCCTCTCCGCGCGCGGCCGCCGCCTCGACACGAGCACCGTGCGCCGCCTCCTCCGCCACCCGCATCGGCTACGCCACGCCTTCGCGACACACCTGCTCGAAGGCGGCGCCGACCTGCGCGTGATCCAGGAGCTGCTCGGACACTCGTCGCTCTCGACGACGCAGATCTACAGCCACGTGGACGCGCGCCGCCTCCGCCGCGTGTACGACCGCGCCCATCCGCGCAGCTAGCTGCCCAGGATCTCTGGCGCGACGAGAACGCCGCTGCGCAGAGGAGCGAGCCCCCGCCCGCCGAATCCGGTCGAGCGTCGTGACTGCCGCCGATCCCGATGTCGAGCGCTTCCTGCTGCTGCTCGCGGCACGCCGTTCGCCGCGGACGGTTGACGCCTATCGGCGCGACCTGTCGGCGCTCGCTTCGTCCCGCGGCGGCCAGGTCGGAGACGCGAGCGTCGACGACCTCGAGAGCTGGCTGGCCTCGATGCGCGCCGACGGCCTTGCCGGCTCGACCATTGCCCGTCGCGTATCTGCCGTTCGCTCCTACTTCCGTCACCTCGTCCTCATCGGCGCCGCGACTAAGAACCCGGCTGCCTCTCTCAAGCTGCCGCGGCGCGCCCGCACGCTCCCCCGCGCGCTCTCACCGGCCGAGACCGAACGCCTCATCGACGCGGCCGGCGGCTCCGGCCCGCGATCGCTGCGCGACCGCGCGCTCGTGGAGCTTCTCTACGGCGCGGGCCTGCGCGTGTCCGAGGCGGTCGGGCTCGAGAAGGGGAGCGTCGCTCTCGAGGAGAGAGTCGTCCGTGTGCTCGGGAAGGGTGACAAGGAGCGCCTTGTCCCTCTGGGACGCCCAGCCGCAGAGGCTGTCCGCAAGTACCTCGCTCTCGGTCGGCCGCACCTCGACCGGCGCTATCGGCCCGAGCTGTTTCTGAACGCGCGCGGCGGGCCCCTGACGCGCGCGGGAGCGTTTCTGATCCTGCGCAAGCTCGCCGACCGCGCCGGCCTCGAGCACGGGCGCGTTCATCCCCACCTCCTCCGCCATTCCTTCGCAACCCACCTTCTCGAGGGCGGAGCCGATCTACGCTCGGTCCAGGAGATGCTCGGCCATGCCGACCTCGGGACGACGGAGCGCTACACGCACGTCTCCGACCGTCGCCGCCGAGAGGTCTACTTCGATGCCCACCCCCACGCGCGGCGTCGGACGGGGGAGCCCGAATCCTCAGCCTGATCGCCGCCGTCTTCGTGCTGGCCCTGGCCGCGAGCGGTTGCGGCGGTCCGGATGACGAGATGGCCGCCGCGGATCCCGCGCTCGACAGGCAGCTCATCGCCGCCGCGTACGCGAACGACGTCGAAGCGAGGTCGGAGACGACCCGCGACTCCTGGAGCTCGCGCTCGCGAACGGGGCCGATATCGCGTCGCTCGACAGCTACGACGGGACCGGGCTCATCAGAGCGGCAGACCGCGGCTGCACGACGATCGTCGCGCGCCTGCTCGAGACGGAGATCGACATCGACCACGTCAACCGGCTCGACTGGACGGCGCTCCTCGAGGCGATCATCCTCGGTGGAGGGGACGCCGCGCACGTCGAGGTAGTCCGGTAGCTCGTCGAAGCCGGCGTCGACGTGAACCTCTCCGACGGCAAAGGGGTGACCCCTCTCGCCTACGCGGAGCAACAGAACTACGCCGAAATGGTGAAAATCCTGCGCGACGCGGGCGCAACACGCTCGCGAGCACGTTCCGCGTCGGGTGGCGTCCCTATACTCGCGCGCCTGACGGACCTGACGACCTCACTCCGCGAGCACTTCGGATTCGACGCGTTCCGCGCCGGCCAGGAGCAGGTCGTTCGCGCAGCCGTCGCAGGGCGGGACACCCTCGCGCTGATGCCCACCGGTTCCGGTAAGTCGCTGACGTACCAGCTCGCCGCGATGCTGCGTCCCGAGCCCACTCTGGTGCTCTCCCCGCTGATCGCGCTCATGAAGGACCAGGTCGACAAGCTGCCCCCTGCGATCGCACCGACTGCGACCTTCGTGAACTCCTCCCTCGCCGCCGCCGAGACGTCATCGCGCCTCGCCGAGGTCGCCGCGGGCAAGAAGCGCCTCGTCTACGCGGCGCCCGAGCGCCTTCGGCAGGCAGGGTTCGTCCACACCCTTCGCGAGCTCGGAATCGGTCTCGTCGTGGTCGACGAGGTCCACTGCGTGAGCATGTGGGGGCACGACTTCCGGCCCGACTACCTCTTCATCAGGCGCGCGCTCGCGGAGCTCGGCGAGCCCACGCTGCTGGGGATGACCGCCACTGCAACCCCCGAGACCGCGGCAGCGATCGGGGAGGCGTTGGGCCGAGAGCTCGAGGTCGTCCATACGAGCGTCGTCCGCCCGAACCTGCGCTACGACGTCGAGGGCGTGGCCAACGCCGAGGACCGGATCGAGGTGCTCGTCGACCGACTCGGCGGCGCGACGCGCGGGTCGGCGATCGTGTACGCGCGCTCGCGGCGGTCGACCGAAGAGCTCGCCCGCGTCCTGCGCAGTCACGGCGTTCGCGCCGAGCACTACCACGCGGGCATGGAGCCACCGGACCGAACCCGGGTTCAGAACGACTTCGTGACCGGGCGGGCGCAGACGATCGTGGCCACGACCGCGTTCGGGATGGGCATCGACAAGCCGGACGTGCGGCTCGTCTGCCTCGTCAACTTCCCCGACTCGCTCGAGAGCTACGTGCAGCAGGTCGGCCGGGCGGGCCGCGACGGCGAGCCGAGCGAGACGCTGCTCCTGGCGAGCCCGAGCGACGCGGTGGCGCTGCGGCGGTTCGCGGTCGCCGACGTCCCTTCTGCAGAGGAGCTGCGCGCGGTATATCGCGTGGTTCGCGCGGCTGGAGAAGCGATCGACCCGGACGATCTCGCGGCCGTCACGGACCGCGATCCTCGGGTGCTCGTCGGGATGCTCGAGCAGGCGTGCCTGGTTCGTCGGGGATTCGACAGCGGGCGCCGGATGCGGATCGAGATCGCCTCTGCGCCTGAGGACGCGAGCGAACGGGTCGAGCTGCTCCTCGAACGCTCGCGCCGCGCCGCGGAGACTCGCGCCGACCGCATCATCGCGTTCGCCGAGAACGACTCGTGCCGGCACGCGCAGGTCGCCGAGCACTTCGGCGAGGAGCTCGACGGGCCGTGCGGCGTCTGCGACGTCTGCTCGCCCCGCCCTTCGGCGTCGCGCGGACCCGCGATCGTTCCCACTCTTCCGAACGACGTGTCTGCCGCGATCGTGACCGCGGCAGCGAAGCTCCAGTGGCCTCTTGGCCGTCGCAGCCTCGTCGCGACGCTGCGCGGATCTCTGAAAGCGCCGCCGTCAGCGCGGCGGTCGGCCGCATACGGGATCCTCGCCGCCGCGTCCGAGTCGGAGGTCCGGCGGTGGGTGCAGGCACTCGAGTCGTCAGGGGCGCTGGTCGAGAAGGAGACCCCGGACGGCTATCGCGTCTTCCTCGCCCGACCCGACGCGCCCCGCCCGAAGCTCGGTCCCATCGCGACCGCCGACGCAGACGAGGAGCTCGTCGAGCGGCTGCGGCAATGGCGTCTCGAGCGCGCGCGCGACGACGGCGTGCCCGCATTCGTCGTGTTCCACGACTCGACGCTGCGTGAGCTCGCTGCCGCGCAGCCCCAGTCGCGGAGCGAGCTGGCGTCGATCAAGGGGCTCGGCCCGACGAAGCTCGAGCGCTACGGCGACGATCTGCTCGCTGTTCTGGCCTCGTAGGGCAAGATATCCGGCCTCGTAGGGGCGAGATATATCTCGCCCTAACGTGAGGGA
>JBOHBA010000062.1:0-2337 GCA_050698095.1 Gaiellaceae bacterium | reverse complement strand
TCGAGCCGTACCTTGCAGCCAAGAACGGCGTCGAGCCGCTCGGCTCTCGGTTCACGGTCGCCTGGCTCGCGTCCCGACTCGCCACGCGCCGTGCGCCCCTCAAAGCGGTGCTGCTCGATCAGCGCGTTGTCGCAGGGCTCGGGAACATCTACGCCGACGAGGCTCTCTGGCGCGCGGGCGTCAACCCGCTCCGGGCGGCCAACAGCCTTGCTCCGGATGAGATCGCGCGAGTGCATCGTGCGATCCGGGCGGCGCTCCGGGCGGGAATCGAGCGGCAGGGCTCGACGCTGCGTGACTACGCGACGCCGGATGGTACGACGGGCTCGATGCAGGAGGAGTTCCGCGTATACGGTCGGGACGGCGAGCCGTGCTCACGCTGCGGCGCGACGATCACGAAGACCCGGGTCGGCGGCCGCGGCACCTGGTTCTGTCCGCGCTGCCAACCGCTCCCGTAATCGGACGCAAAAACCCGCGATCGCGATCGCGAGCCCGGGGAGGCCTCTAGGCCCGGGGGACGTCCTCGAAGTGGGATGCCAGCCATGTGGACGCGAAGGAGCCGGGCGTGGCGCCGATCGCGAGGAGGGTCGTGCCCGCCTCCCGCGCGACCGCACGTCGCGTGACCGTGGGATCCGTGACCGAGACGGCCGCCCCGCTCGTCGCCACGATCCTCTCTCCGTCGAGCTCGAACGTCGCCTCGCCCTCGAGAACGAGGTAGAGCTCTTCCTGGCCGCTCGACCGCTCGTCGTGCTCTTCGACCAGCGTCTGATTCGCCGCGCGCGCGACGAAGACGTTGGCGCCGAACGCGCTGAGCCCGAAGAAATGCTGAAGCGGAAGCCATGCCGGGTCGTCCGGCGCACCGTCCGTGACGATCGGGATGTCCGAGAGCTTTCGCGCAGCCCAGCCGGCCATCCGCGAAGTAGTAGCAACGCGTGGGCGGGCCTGACCCCTTTGCCGCCTACACTGGCTGCGTGGGGCGGACCTACAAAACGGAGGCCGTCGTGCTCCGGTCGTTCCGATTCGGCGAGGCCGACCGCGTCCTTCATCTCTACACGCTCGACCGAGGTCGGATCGGCGCGATCGCGAAGGGGGTCCGCAAGACGAAGTCGCGGTTCGGCGCCCGCCTCGAGCCGTTCTCGCACGCCGAGCTCCTGCTCCACCAGGGCTCGGGCGAGCTGCACACGATCACCGGCGTCTCGCTCGTCGACGCACATCGGCCGGCCCGCGAGGACTCGTACCGCCTCTCGGTCGGGCTCGTCGGCGCCGAGGCCATGCTGCGCCTCTTCGTCGAGGAGGAGCGGAACGAGCGCGCGTTCGCGGCGCTCACGCGATTTCTCTCCGCGGTGGATGCAATTCCGAGCGGTGCGAGCGGGCGCGCGGCTCTCGACCCGCTCGCCCTCTCGTTCCAGCTCAAGCTTCTCTGGCTGTCCGGCTACGTCCCGCATCTCGAGGGCTGCGTCGAATGCGGCGGCGCCGACGGGCTCGTCGGCTACCTCCCGCGGTCCGGCGGCGCCGTCTGCTCGGCGTGCGCGCCCGACGAGACGGTCTTTCTCTCGCCCGAGGGTTTCCGGGCGATCCATGCGCTCATCTGGAACCCGCTCTCCGACGCGCACGGTCTCGGCGTCGGAGAGCGCGCGCTGCGTGACACTCTCGCCGTCGTCGTCGCCTCGCACGAGTTTCATGGCGGCTTCCGGCTGCGTACCCTCACTGCGTGAAGCGCGACCTCGGCGACGGCTACGAGCTCGACGACGATCCCGCCCGGATCGACCTCGCCGCCGCGCACGCCTACCTCACACTGTCGTACTGGGCCGAGGGTCGCTCGCGCGAGGTGCAGGACGAGCTGATCGAGGGCGCCGAGCGTGTCGTCGGCCTCTACCACGCCGACCAGCAGGTCGGATTCTCGCGCACGCTCTCCGACGGGCACAACCAGTCGTACCTCGCCGACGTCTACGTGCTCGAGGAGCATCGCGGTCGCGGCCTCGGCGTCGAGCTCGTGAGCTTCTCGGTCGACGAGGGGCCGTTCGCGCGGACGAAGTGGTTCCTGCACACGGAGGACGCCCACGACCTCTATCGCAAGTTCGGCTTCGCCGAGCCGGGGCCAAAGGCTCTCGAGCGCTGGAGCAAATCGTGAATGCCGGGATCTTGGCCCTCTTGATCGGTGTCTTCGGCATCGGCTTGGGCTTCACGTCGGGCGTGGCGACGCGGAGCTATGTCCCAACGCTTGCCGGCGGAGCCCTTGCCGTTGCCGGGCTGTACGTGCTCTACATACTCACGACTGGCGAGGGTGCGCCATTTGCTCCAGACGTCATGATCGTCGGCGCCGTCGGATGCGGCGTGCTC
>JBOHBA010000061.1:0-8537 GCA_050698095.1 Gaiellaceae bacterium | reverse complement strand
GTCGCGCCGACCTGCGACTTGATGTCGTCGCCGATGACCGGGACGCCGGCGTCCTCGAAGCGCTTCTGCCAGTACGCCTCGCGACCGATGAAGACAGGCATGCAGTTCACCATGGCGACGCCCGCGGTGAGGATCTGCTCCGTGTACCACTTCGTCGCGGCCTCGGAGCCGACGGGGAGGTAGTTGACGACGACGTCCGTGCCGGTCTCCTTGAGGATCCCGACGACGTCGTCCGTCTGCCCGGGAGCCTTCTCGACGACCTGCGCGAGGTACTTGCCGATCCCGTCGTGCGTCATGCCGCGCGAGACCTTCACGCCTGTCTTGGGGACGTCGGCGAACTTGACCGTGTCGTTGGGGTGCGCCCACATCGCGTCGGCGAGGTCGAGGCCGACCTTGCCCTTCACGACGTCGAACGCGGCCGTGAACTCGATATCCGAGATGTGGTACCCGCCGAGGTCGACGTGCATGAGGCCGGGAACCGAGTCTTCCGCCTTCGCGTCCTTGTAGTACTCGACTCCCTGGAGGAGGGAGTTGGCGCAGTTGCCCACGCCGATGATCGCGACGCGCACCTTGTCCTTCGCGCGTGCGCCGTTCTTCGAGCCGTTTGTCGAAGCCATGAGTTCCCTTCCTTTGCGGTTGCTCACCGATGGGACGCCGAGCCCGTCGGCGAGCGCGGCGAGGATGACGTCGTTCGCGTTGGAGTCGCGCCGCGACGCCTCCGCATGGATCTCGTCCTTCAGCTCCTGCGGAACACGGAGGAGGAGGACGGGAGAGGAGCCTGCTAGCACTTTGCGGCGCCGACCAGTCGGGGAGTAAGACACGCCGAACCCGTCGGCCAGGATGCCGACCGCGACGTCGTTGACGTTGGAGCTCCGGCGGGCGGTCTCGCGAACGAGCGCCCCCTTCAGTGGAGCGGGCATCCTAACCAAAATGCCCGTTCTCTGTGATTTGCTAGCAGCCAAAGTGCTAGCAGCATAACAGCTAGGCAGCTCCTATACTGCTGCGAATTCAGAACCAGGGGGTGAGCTGGGTGCCGCTCTCGGACGAAGATCGTCGACTTGTGCTCGAGACGCTCGATGCGTATGCCGAGCGTTACAACGCGAAGGACGTTGACGGCGTGACGTCACTGTTCGCTCGCGATGCCGACGTCGCCCTGTTCGGAACGGGCGCCGACGAGCTCTGGGTCGGCTACGAGGATGTTCGCCGGCAGTTCGCGAGGAACTTCGCGGAGGCCGACGTGGTTCAGTTTGAGTGGACGTGGCGGCACGTGTCAGGCACCGAGACGAGCGCCTGGGCGGCTACGACCGCCAACGTGCACGTCACCGTCGGCAGAGCCAGGCGAACGATTCCGATTCGGTTCAGCGTGGCGCTCGAGCGACGTGACGGCGACTGGAAGTGGGTTCATCGCCATGCTTCAGTCGCAGCCGGCGGCCAGGGGGCCGGTGTCGCATACCCGGTTTCGGATGAGTGACTCTGGCGGTCGGCTCGGTAGTTCGCTCGCCTACGACGGCTGCTCCGCGAGCTCGCGTAGCTGCCGGCGCACGAAGAGCATCCGCTGGAAGGCGGTGATCCACGCCATGGCGGCGAGGAGGTAGATCGGCCACTGAAGGAGACCCCAGGGCGCGAGTCCGAGCCCGACCGAGATGAGGACGACGCGCTCGACGCGTGAGCCGAAGCCGATATCGCCCCGCAGGCCCAGCGCCTCGGCCTTCGCGCGTGTGTAGGACACGAGGAACGAGCCCATCACGGCGGCGAACGTCGCGACGAGCGCGATCTCATTGCCGTCGCGCATGAACGCGAGGCCGATCGCCGTCAGCATCGCCGCTTCTCCGAGCCGGTCGAACGTCGAGTCGAGGAACGCGCCGAAGACCGTTCCTTTGCTGGCCGCACGCGCGAGCGCTCCGTCGAGGATGTCCGCGACGGAGCCGACGACGAACAGGAACCCGCCGAGCCAGAAGAAGACCATCTCGTTGCGCTCTTCGAACCCGACGAGCACCGACCCCGCAAGGCACAACGACACGCCCGCGAGCGTCAGCATGTCCGGGGTCAGCTTCGTCCTTGCGACGCCACGCATCGAGCGCGCGAGGATCTCACGCGCTGCCGCCGTGTATTCCTGCTTGACCCGGTCTAGCTGATTGACTCGCCCGGGTTCTTCGTCGCTCATGCGCGCTGCAGTCGCAGCGAACGTATGCGGCGCAGCGCGAATCCCGTCGCCACGGCGAGCACGAATCCGGCGACGACGTCGAGCCAGTAGTGGTTCCCGGTGGCGATCACTGCGAACGCGACCCACGCTGGCCATGTCAGCCAAAGTGCCTTCGCTGTCCATGTGCGGCAGACGCCGGCCATGACGAGCCCCACGATGAGCGCGTCCATCGCGTGCAGGCTCGGCATCGCCGCGTACGGGTTCGATCCCCACGCGATGAGGCCACTCTCGTGGCTGATCGCCGAGTATTGCGCGACGAAATCGATGAAGCCCCACTCGGGGAACATGCGAGGCGGCGCCGTCGGCATCGCGACGTATCCGACGAGGCCGACGAGGTTCGCGACGATGAGCCAGTTGCGAAACCCCGCGAACCGCTCGTGGTGACGGAAGTACACCCACAGGAGCGTCAGCCCCACGACGGCGAACTGCGAGAGCCAGTACGTGTACGAGGTGAGCGTGACGAGCAGCGACGAGGTGTCGACGATGCGCTGGACGGCCGGCTCGAAGAGCGCGCCTAGCTGGTCCTCCGTTTGCAGCACCCACTCTCCGTTCTGGAAAGCGTGCGAGACGCTGCGGTCGGCGACGCCCCGCGTGACCTGATAGGCCGCGTAGAAGCCCATCCAGATGGCGAACTGGAAGGCCAGGTGCGCCCAGCCGCGGGGGAGGCGCCGTGAAGTCTCGGCGACGAAGCTCGACACGACCGGGCGATTCTAACGAGCAACAGCGATAGTTCGTCGCACATACGAGAACGATCAGCTCGCCTGATTGTTGCTGAGGGCAGTCCGAGTTGAGCTGATCGTCTCCGATCGGCATGCTCTCTCTGTGGCTGCGCGATACGGCGTGCGAGTGTGGCTCGCCCTCGTGACGGTCTATCTCGTTTGGGGCTCGACGTTCATCGCGCTGGCGATCGTCGTTCGCGATCTGCCGCCGTTTCTCGCGATGGCCATCCGCCACCTCGTCGCAGGTGGGCTCCTGCTCGCGATCGGCTTGTCGCGAAGTGACCGGGCCGGCGATCGGATCGGTCGCCGGCAGATCGCTGCTGCATTCGTCTTCGGCGGGCTCCTCTTCATCACCGGCCACGGCGCTCTCGCGTGGGCGCAGCAGACGGTTCCCGCCGGCGTCGCGGCGCTGCTGGTCGGGACGATCCCGATCTGGATGGCGCTCTTCGATCGCGTCGCCTTCGGACGCCGCCTGCGGCGTTCGACCTATGCGGGAATCGCCCTGGGTTTCGCCGGTCTCGCGTTCCTGTTCGATCCGTTCGGTGACGGGTCCGTGGATCGTCTGGCTGCGCTCGTGATCGTGTTGAGCGCGATGTGCTGGGCGGCCGGGTCGCTGTACTCGCGTGGCGCTC
This sequence comes from Gaiellaceae bacterium, assembly GCA_050698095.1. GTDB lineage: Bacteria > Actinomycetota > Thermoleophilia > Gaiellales > Gaiellaceae > GMQP-bins7. The sequence goes on along the minus strand of JBOHBA010000061.1, from coordinate 4,983 downwards.
CGCTCCCGAAGCATCCGATGACGTCGGCCGGGCTCGCGTCTTTGTGCGCGGGCGTTCTGCTCGCCGGGTATTCGCTCGCTGCCGGTGATGTCGCACGGGCCGAATGGACGCGCGATGCAACCCTCGCTCTCGCCTACCTCATCGTTGCCGGCAGCCTCGTAGGGCTCTCGACCTACGTTTGGCTCCTGCGTTCGGCCTCGATCTCGCTCGTCTCCACCTACGCGTACGTAAACCCGATCGTTGCCGTCCTTCTGGCCTGGGCGCTGCTCGGCGATGCCGTAACGATGCAGATGGTGGTCGCGGGCGCCGCCGTGATCGTCTCCGTCGCGACGATCCTCCGCTCGAGCCGAACGACCGTCGAGCCGGGGCGAGGCATCTTCCGGCGCCGGCCGGTGCCCGTCGCCGCCGCCTAGCCTTCGGCCTGACCCGACGGACTTGCGAGATCGGGCCATCTTCAGTAGAAGGTGGCTAGGGGATGGGGATGCTCGCACGATCCGTTGTTGCCTGCCTTGCGGTGGTGGTGCTCGGCGCCGGAGTTGCCGGCGCCTCGCCCGCAGCGTTCAGCGTTCCGCTTCGGCTCGGGTTTGCAACCGGCGACGACTGGGAGCCCGCGCTCGCGGCGGACCGCTTCGGGCACGTCTACGCCCTGTGGAACCACTATGGAGACGACCCCGCGTGTCCGGGGTGCCCGAGCCCGCACATGGAGCTCCAGGTGTCGTCGGACGGCGGACAGACCTGGTCGAGCCCGCGGCCGCTCGTCCCCGACCCTCCGGCGGAGCATCACGATCCGCAGATCGTCGTCGATCCCGTCGACGGTCGGACCGTGTACGCGGCGTTCATGCAAGGCTCGAAGTCGAGTCAGTACGTCGCTCGCTCGGACAACTTCGGCCAGACCTGGCGGCCCGTTCTCGTCGAGGACTTGGAGCGCGGCACCGACAAGGACATCCTTGCGGTGCGCGGCGACGACGTCTATCTCGTCTACAACGCAGTGCAGAAGATCTGGGCGTCGGTCTCGCACGACGGCGGCCGGACATGGTCGCTGCATCCCGTCGTGCACAACACGAATTCGAAGCTCGGCTGGTCGCTCCCGGCGGGCGGCGCCGTGGACTCGAAGGGAACCGCGTACTTCGGCTGGGCCGGCTATACGCAGAACGGCAAGCCGTCTGGCGATGTCAACCTGTACGTCACCAAGTCGACTGACGGCGGCGTCACCTGGTCGACGTCGCGCGTGGACGTGTCCGGCGCGCCGCCGCCCTGCGGCTGCGGAGGCTGGGCGTACTGGGGCGCTCAGCTCACGCTCGCCGTCGACGGCGAGGACCGCGTCTATGTCCTCTACGACGCGAGCCGCGAGAAGTTCGGCGTGAACCGAATGCGCTTCGCCCGCTCGCTGGACGGCGGCGAGACCTGGGTCGACCGTCAGGATGTCTCGCTTGCGCCCGCAGGTTCGAACAACCTCTTCCCCGCCGTGGTCGCGCGCGGGGACGGGGACGTACGGATCGCCTGGCAGGACGACCGAAACGGTTTCGACCACGGCGGCGACGATCCCGGCGCCCGCTGGAACACCTACTACCGAACGTCGTCGAACGGCGGGCTGACGTGGTCGGGCGAGTCGCAGTTGTCGCAGGGCGCGAGCGGGTATCCGTACAAGTTCCCGAACGGCTACCTGGAGCCGTACGGCGACTACTTCGAGCTCGACGTCGACGGGGAGGAGCGCACCCACGCGTTCTGGGGCGAGGGCCCGAGCTACGCCGGGCCCGGCAACGTCTGGTATTCGAGCGAGAGTCCCTAGCCGCGTGCCCGCGACTCTGACCCAGCGCAGTTAGTCAGGCATATCCGCGACGGCGGATGTGCCTAGCCGCCGATGTAGGACATCTCGACCTTGCGCAGGCTCGAGGTCTCCTCGGTGCGACGCTCGGAGTAGCGGTCGGTTCGCCGCTCCCAGATGGCGCGGATCGCTCCGTCGAGCTCCTCGTCGCTCGCGCCAGAGCGGAGGATCGCCCGAACGTCGTGGCCACGGATCGCGAAGAGGCAGGTGAAGAGCTTGCCGTCGGCTGAGAGCCGCGCGCGCGTGCAGTCGCCGCAGAACGGCTGGGTCACGGAGGCGATCACGCCGATCTCTCCGGCGCCGTCCCGGTAGCGGTAGCGCTGAGCGACCTCGCCGCGGTACGCCGCCTCGACCGGCTCGAGCGGGAACTCGGCGTCGATAGCCCCGACGATCTCTGCAGCAGAAACCACATCGTCGAGCCGCCAGCCGTTCGAGGCGCCGACGTCCATGTACTCGATGAAGCGCACCGCGTGTCCCGTCCCGCGGAAGCGGCGGGCGATGTCGACCACCGACCCCTCGTTGAGCCCTCGCTTGACGACGACGTTGACCTTGACGGGCAAGCTGGCGTCGGCCGCGGCGTCGATGCCGGCCAGGACCCGCGCGACCGGAAAGTCGACGTCGTTCATGGCCCGGAACACCTCGTCGTCGAGCGAGTCGAGGCTGACGGTGACTCGTGTGAGGCCCGCGCTCGCGAGCGCAGCGGCCTTCTGCGCGAGGAGCGCTGCGTTGGTCGTCAGCGTGAGGTCGAGGTCGCCGAGCGCCGCGAGCCGGGCGACGAGCTTCTCCACGTCCCTGCGCAGCAACGGCTCGCCGCCGGTGAGCCGCAGCTTCCGGACGCCGAGATCGACGAACACGCGCGCGGTGCGCTCGATCTCCTCGAAGGTGAGGAGCTCGCGCCGCGGGAGGAAGCGGTAGTCCCGCCCGAAGACCTCGCTCGGCATGCAGTACACGCAGCGGAAGTTGCAGCGGTCGGTGACGGAGATCCGGAGGTCCCGCAACGGCCGGCCGAGCGTGTCTCGCACGTCCATGGCGTCAAGGTACTCGTCGCGATTGAACATGTGCAGCACATGCATTACTGTGCTACACATGAAAATGATCCAGGTGCGCAACGTTCCAGAAGAGATCCATCGCGAGCTCAAGGTTCGCGCGGCCCGGCAGGGCGTCTCGCTCTCCGACTATGTGCTCGAGCTCGCGCGACGAGACGTTCTGCTACCCACGGTCGAAGAGTGGATGGCGCAGGTGGAATCGAGGCCTCGAGTCAAGATCGACGTCTCCATCGCCGACATCATTCGCGAGCACCGAGGGCCGCTGCCCGAGTGATCGTGGTCGACGCGTCATCTGTCGTGCCCTACCTCGTTGAGCTCGGGGAGGACTCCGACTGGGTTGCCGATCGATTGCGGAATGAGTTGACCTTCTACGCCCCGGAACTGATAGACCCCGAGGCTCTCAGCGGGCTCCGACGACTCGTCGTGCAGCAACTCATCTCTGCAGAGGCGGCGACTCAGGCGGTCGCGGATCTCCTGGACGCGCGAATCGTCCGCTACCCACACCGGCCGTTCGTCCAACGCGCCTGGGAACTCCGCGGACGGCTGACCTCGTACGACGCCCTCTATGTCGCGCTCGCTGAGGCGATCGGGGCCACGCTTGTCACCACCGACCGCAGGCTGGCGCGAGCCGTCACGACCGTCGACGTCGCGGTTCCGAGCTGACCGTCGACGCTCTCGAATAGCCTGCCGCGGATGCGGTCGCGGAGCCCCGGCCTTCCCTTGTTTGCGCTCGTCGGCGTCACCGCGATCTGGGGTGTCACGTTCGTCCAGGTTCAGGATGCGCTCGCCCTCTACCCGCTCTTCGCGTTTCTCGCAGTTCGTTTCGCGATCTCGACGCTCGTGCTCGCTCCGTTCGCGTGGAGGTCGCTGCGCTCGCTTCCACGCGAGGGATACGCAGCCGGGATCGGCGTCGGAGTGCTGCTCGCGGCGGCGTACGGGCTCCAGACCGCCGGGCTCGAGCTGACAACCGTTGCGAGCACCGGCTTCATCACCGGGCTGTACGTCGTGTTCACGCCCCTTCTGGCGCTCGCGCTCTTTGGGACGCGCGTGCCACGTGCTCTCTGGATCGGCGTCGGGCTCGCGGTCGTCGGGCTGCTGTTGCTCAACGGGGCGCCCGGCGGGTCCGCGCTCGGAAACGCGCTCGTCCTCGCAAATGCGGTGTTCCAAGCGCTGCAGATTACGTCCATGGAGCGGTACGCACCCCGATATGACCCGCGCGCGTTGACGTTCCTGATGATGGCGACGTCGTGCGTCGGCTTCACGCTGATCGCCGTGCTCGGCGAGCTCGAGGCGCCGCGCGGCGCGACGGTCTGGGGGGCGCTGCTCGTGACCGGGGTCTTCGCCGGCGCGCTCGGCTACCTGATCGCCACGTGGGTGCAGGGTCGGACGACGGCTGCCCGGGCCGCGCTCGTCTTCACGCTCGAGGCGCCGTTCGCCGCGCTGTTCGGCGTCCTGCTCGCGGACGAGGTCCTGGGATGGGCAGGGTGGCTCGGCTGCGGCGTGATGATGGCCGGGATCCTGCTCGCGGAGCCTGCGGCCGCGGCGACGTTGCGCCGGCTCTCGCGCCGCGGTGCGCGCGCGTGACGGCGATCGTTCTGGGAGCGTTCTCGGCGTTTCTCTTCGGCGCGATGACGGTGCTCGTTCGCATCGCTCTGCGGACGGGCGTGTCGGCCGAAGCCGGCTCGCTGTACACGATCCTTCCGGCGGCGGGAGTCACGGCGATCGCTGCGGCAGTCGAGGGCGAGTGGGACGTGGCGGGCACCTGGCCGTTCTTCCTCGCGGGACTCCTCGCGCCAGGCGTGTCCCAGATCCTGTTCACGTTCGCGGTGCGCGATGCGGGCGCGTCGCGAACGTCGGTCACCGTTGGAACGGCGCCGCTGTTCGCGGTGGCGATCGCCTTCCTGTTTCTCGACGAGCCCGTGGTTGCGGGGCTGGTCCTCGGCGCCGCGCTCATCGTCGTGGGCGGGATGCTCCTCGTCAGCGAGCGGGTCCGACCGGAGCACTTCCGTCGGGTCGGGCTCGCCTTCGCGCTCGGTGGGACGATCGCGTTCGCGGCGAGGGACAACGTCGTGCGCTGGCTCGGAACCGAGGCGGACGCCGTCGAGCCAGGAC
>JBOHBA010000060.1:0-14938 GCA_050698095.1 Gaiellaceae bacterium | reverse complement strand
ACGTATGCGACCTGGTGGATCCGCCAGGCCGTCGCACGCGCGCTCGCAGACAAGGCGCGGACGATCCGCATGCCGGTCCACATCGTCGAGCGGCTGCAGAAGATCAACCGTGCCGATCGCCTCCTGTGGACGCAGCTGGGACGCGAGCCGACGCTCGAGGAGATCGCGGACGAGGCGTCGCTGACCGTTCAACAGGTGCTCGAGGTGCGAGCGGCTGCGCGGGCCTCGACGAGCCTCGACGCCCCGGTCGGCGACGGCGAAGACGCGGTTTTCGGTGACTTCGTGGCGGGCGACGAGCCGCTTCCAGAGGAGGCCGTCGAGCTCCATTTGCGCAGCGAGGCTCTCCGGCAGGCGCTCGCAGCTCTTCCCGAGCGCGAGCGCGAGGTCGTGGTGATGCGCTACGGGCTCACCGGAGCGGAGCCGCAGACGCTGGAGGAGATCGGCAGACGGCTCGGGCTCACGCGCGAGCGCGTGCGGCAGATCGAGCTCGAGTCGCTCAGGCGTCTCGCCAGCCTGCGCGAGATGCAGGCCGTCGACGCAACCTGACGCCGCAGGCCGCCGGTCGCTCCCGGCCGGCGGAGCCGGCCTCCGCGACCCGGCTGACGACGCTCACGGAGCGATCCCGCGAGCTCGCCGCTTCTCCGTACTAGTTGTACTGTCCTGCGCGACGAGGCTTTGGCTCGCTTCGTGAGCGTCACCCCTGCGACGTCAGGCTGGCGCGAGCTGCGGCTCAGGTACGCAGGTACAGCTCGAGCCCAGGCGCGACCGCGCGCAACTCACGCAGGGCGCGGGCTTCGAGCTGACGCACGCGCTCGCGCGTGATGCCCAGGTTCGCGCCAACCTCTTCGAGCGTCCGTGGGCGGACGCCGTCGAGCCCGAAGCGTTCGATGACGACGCGACGCTGCCTCGGCTGGAGCTTCGCGAGCGCATCGAGGAGCTCCGACGAGCGCGCGCGGTCGGCGGTCTCCGCCTCTGGTTGCTGCGAATGCAGGTCGGGAATGAGATCGGCGACGCTCGAGTCCCCGTCGCCGATGGGCGTCTCCAGGCTGACCGGATCGAGCACGAGCTCGAGCAGCTCCTGAACTCGCTCCGGGGTGATCCCGAGCTCGGTGGCGATCTCGTCGAGCGAGGGATCGCGGTTCAGTTTCTGGCCGAGCAGGCGCCGCGTCTTCGTGACCTTGCGCACCTGATCGGCGACATGGACGGGAAGCCGGATCGTGCGGCCCTGCTCGGCGAGCGCCCGTGAGATCGACTGCTTGATCCACCAGGTTGCATACGTGGAGAGCTTGAAGCCCATCGTGTAGTCGAACTTCTCGACCGCGCGGATGAGACCGAGGTTTCCTTCCTGGATGAGGTCGAGCAGCGGGACATCCGCGCGCGTGTAGTTGCGCGTGATGGACATGACGAGCCGCAGGTTGGACTCGATGAGCTTGCGCTTCGCGGCCTCGTCGCCGGCATCCTTGCGGCGGGCGAGCTCGCGCTCCTGGGGGGGAGTGAGAAGGCGTCCGTCGCCGATCTGGCGAACGTAGAGCTTCAACGGGTCATCCGCGTTCGGACCGGCGAGATCGGGTCGCTCTCGCGACGTCGGCTCGTCGGCTGCGACCTGTACTTCCTCGTCCGCAGGATCGAAGAGGTGCTCGGCGGCGTGCCCTTCCACGGCGGATGTATCGACCGTGAGGTTGCCCCGCTTGAGGGATGACAACTCCGACGAGGGATCGAGCGCTCCAGCGCGAAGCCGATCGCACGTCTGTAACGAGGTCTTGCACACAGTGACCTCATGTCTGTCATCTACCGTTCGAGTGGCGTCCGATCCAGGGAGCGAAGAGCAGTTCATGTGCGGTATTGCCGGTTACAGCCTCAGTCCTGACTCGACCGTCGAGCGAACGCTCGCGGCACAGGCTCTGCTGGCCGGTATTGCAGAGCGCGGCGCTGACGCAGTCGGGTACGCGTGGCGTGGAGATGGGTCCGTCATCGACGTGACGAAGCTGCGCGGCGGCGCCAGTGCGCTCCTGGACGAGATCGCTCTCCCCTCCTCCGCCCACCAGGCGCTCATCCACGTACGCGACTTCACCAAGGGCCATCCGGAGATCGCGGCGAACAACCATCCGATCCGGCACGGAGCCGTGGTCGGGATCCACAACGGCATCATCGAGAACGACGACGCACTCCTCGGCCGATACGGAATCGACCGGCAGGAGCCGGACATGACGGTCGACTCCGAGGCGATCTTCGCCCTCGTCGAGCACCATGGCCATCGCGCGCGAGCGCTCGCGCAGCTGCGCGGCGCGATGGCGGCGGCGTGGATGGACGAGCGCGACCCGGCCACGCTTTACCTCGCGCGCGGCCGACTCCGGCCGTTGCTCATCGGACGGAGCGAGCGGGAGCTCTACTTCGCCTCCACCCGACGTGCGCTTCGCATCGTCGAGGCTGCGCTTCGAACGCGCCTGCGGGTTCACGAGGTGCGCGAGGGCCGCCTTCTCCGCGTGGTTCACGGTGAGATCGTCAGCGAGCGGCGCTTCCGCCCCGACCGGCGCTATCGCGACGTGGACTACCCGTCGCCGGTCAGGGCACCGCGCGAAGCCGTGTCGTGTCTCGAGCGACTCGCAGCGCTCGCGGCGGCGGCTGCGGTTTAGCCGCGTAGCTGGCCGTCGGGCAGCACCTCCACGCCCGCTTCTCGAAGACGCTCGCGGACGAGGAACTGGAACGCGGTCCACGCGCCGCGCGGCACGTCGAGCAGGCGATAGACCTGCCATTCGGAGAGCAGCGCACGATCGTCCCGCCGGGCATCAGCCCAGTCGGCCATCTTCGGCAGCCGGCCGATCTCTCGCGCGAGCTCGGCCCCCTGGACGATGGCGCGCTCGAGCCGCTCCTCGCCTTGAAGAATCTCGAATCCCGCCTCGCGCAGCGCATTCGCGAGCGAGCCGAAGGTGTGGGCGTAGAGCGACGCCGAGGGTAGCGCCCGGCGCCGAGCGGTGAGATCGCGCGCGGTCGGCGTGCGGCCGAGCTCCGCTCCCAGCGCGCGGAGCTGCTCGAGGAGATCGTCGCGAGTGAGAAAACGGCGCGGGAAGAGCCCCGCCGCGCGCTTGGCCGCGTTCCACGTTCCGAAATGCTCGATCACCGTCTGCGGATGAACGCGCGCCTCGGGATCCCGCGCGAACTCGCGCATCGTTGGAGAGCGCCCGAGCCGCTCTGCCGCGGCGCGTAGCTCGTCGAGGATCTCTGCGTCCGAGTAGCGGCGCCGCAGGCCGGCGCGAAACGCGGCGAGCTCCGCCTCGTCGATGCGCAGCGTGCCTCGCTTGCGTGCACGTGGGCGGGCCATTGGTGCAAGAAGCTTAGAGCGTTCTGGAGATTCTGCAAGTAGTCCAGAGCAGGCGGACCCCCTCCCCACTCTGTACCCTCGCCGGCGATGGCGGTTCGACGCGGAATCGAGGCGCGGGTGGCGCGCGGAGTCGGCGCGCTCTCTCGCGCTGCGGGGCGTGGCGGGGGCACGACGCTGCCGGGGAAGCTGCTGTGGAAGGTGGATCCAGGCGCCGTCGATGCCCTCGCGGCGCGATTGCCGAAGGGCACTGCCCTCGTCTCCGCGACCAACGGCAAGACCACGACGACGGCGATGGCGGCGGGGATCCTGGGGTCGAGCACCCGCCTCGCCTGGAACCAGTCCGGCGCCAACCTCCTTTCCGGGATCGCCTCCGAGCTCGTGTCCGCGCGCAAGGCGGAGCTCGGTCTGTTTGAGGTCGACGAGGGCGCGCTGCCGGAGGCTGCGGCCCGGATGCGGCCGCGCGTCGTCGTTCTCTCGAACCTCTTTCGCGACCAGCTCGACCGCTACGGCGAGCTCGAGCTCGTTGTGGAACGGTGGCGAGCGGCAGTCGGAGGGCTCCCCGAGGAGACGACGCTCGTGGTGAACGCCGACGATCCGGTCGTGGCGAGCCTTGCCGACGGGCGGCTTCGCGTGCTTCGGTTCGGGCTCGACGATCCGCGCCACGCACGGCGAGTGCTCCAGCACGCGGCGGACTCGAAGTTCTGCATCCGTTGCGGAACGCCGTACGCGTACGCGGCGGCGTACGTCGGCCATCTGGGCGACTACCGCTGTCCCGCGTGCGACCACGCACGACCGGAGCTCGACGTGGCCGCTCGAGAGATCGAGCTCAGGGGTCTGCTCGCGTCGCGCTTCCGCATCGACACGCCCGACGGAGCGATGGACGTCGAGCTCGGCTTGCCCGGTCTCTACAACGTCTACAACGCCACCGCCGCAGCCTCCCTGGCGCTTTCCCTGGGCGCTTCGCTGAGTGACGTGAGAGCCGGTCTCGGGGCGTTCAGCGCCGCGTTCGGGCGCTTCGAGCGAGTGCCCGCCGGCGGGAAGACGGTCGTCGTCCTCCTGGTGAAGAACCCGGCCGGCGCGAACGAGGTCCTGCGGACTCTCGAGACGGGCGTGCCACCGGTGCTCCTGCTCGCCCTCAACGACGCGATCGCCGACGGGCAGGACGTCTCGTGGATCTGGGATGTCGACTTCGAGCCGATCCTCGAGCACGTCGGTCGAGTGGTGGTGAGCGGCGATCGTGCGGCGGAGCTCGGCCTGCGCCTCCGCTACGGCGGACTGTCCGACTCCCAGCTCGAGGTCGAGCCATCGCTCGAGCGGGCGCTCGACCGTGGTCTCGCGCTCATCGACGCAGGTAGCGAGCTTGTCGTCCTCCCCACCTACACCGCCATGCTCGCGCTGCGCGAGATCCTGTCCGCGCGCGGCCTCGTTCGCCCGTACTGGGAAGGCAGGCGAACGTGAGGATCGTCGTCGCGCATCTCTACCCCGCCTATCTGAACATCTATGCCGATCGTGGCAACATGGCGGTTCTCGCCCGGCGTGCCGCGCTTCGCGGTCACGAGCTCGACGTCCGAGCCGTCGGGATCGGCGACCCGATCGATCCGGATGCGTACGACCTGGTGTACGTCGGGGGCGGCCAGGATCGCGAGCAGGCGCTCGTAGCTCCCGATCTCGCCGAAAAAGGCGACGCGATCCACGCGGCGCACTCAGCCGGAGTCGCGCTGCTTGCGGTGTGCGGCGGATACCAGCTTCTCGGGCGCGCGTATCTGGGACGGGGCGGCTCCGTCATGGCCGGCGTCGGCCTCTTCCCGCACGAGACAGTGGCTGGGACGACGCGTCTAATAGGCGACGTGCTGCTCGAATGCGAGCTCGAGCCTGGTGAGAGGCGCCAACTCGCCGGCTTCGAGAATCACGTCGGGCGTACGCTGCTCGACCCGGGCGCCGCTCCCCTGGGGCGCGTCCTGTACGGGTTCGGCAATGACGGCGAGTCGGGCTTCGAGGGGTGTCGGACGGGCCGTGCGGTCGGAACGTACCTGCATGGCCCGCTCTTGCCTCGGAACGCTTGGCTGGCGGACTGGCTCCTCGCGCAGGCGCTGGCGCACGCCTACGATCGGGAGCCGCAGCCGCTCGAACCGCTGGCGGACGAGCTCGAGAACGAAGCCTTTCGGGTTGCGGCCGAGCGAGCGCGCAAGCGCGGCGGTCGTCGCTAAAAGCGGGATTTCGGCGGGGCACCCCGGCCCACCACCCACTGCGAGCATATCGTCGAGATGTTGACGCGTGGGAAACGGAATGCACCGAAAGTGTGTCAACGTGTCCGCGTCATCGCGTCCACATCTCGCCGAGATACACGGCTGGGTCGCCCGGCTGCCACCGCTGCAAGAAGCGCTGGATCGGCGGATGCAGGGCGATCGAGTCGAGCTCGTGGGCGTGGAACGCGCGATGACCGCGCACAGCTGTGTCCCGAGAGCTGACGTCCTCGAGCGAGCCGGAGACGTCGGCCGCGAAGATCACGTGAACGACGTGCTTCCGCTTTGGCCACTTCTCAGGTGAGATCGAGTCGACCAGCGCGACGGGCCCCTCGAGCGGCACATCCACACCGCCCTCCGGAAAGAGGCCCGTCTCCTCCCACAACTCCCGCCGGAGGGCATGAATCAGGCTCTCGCCGATCCGAACGCCGCCGCCGGGGAGGAGCCACACCTCCTCCGCCCCCTTCTCGTGCCGGAGCAACAGGATCTGACCGCGCCAGCGGAGAATGGCCGAGACGCGAATCCGGGGCTCCACGATCAGTGCGCCGACGATCCAAAACCCCGGTCGCGACGCTCGCTGACGGCGAGCTCCTCGACCTCGACGAGACGCACCGCGGCGACGGGCGCCACGACGAGCTGAGCGATTCGCATGCCGGGCTCCACGGTGAACGCGTCGCGCCGATCGGTATTCAGGAGGACGACCTGTATCTCGCCGCGATACCCCGAGTCGATCAGCCCAGGTGCGTTGACGACGCCGATTCCATGGCGAGCTGCGAGCCCTGAGCGCGGTTGGACGAATCCGGCATAGCCGTCCGGAATCTCGACCGCGATTCCCGTCGGCACCATGGCGCGTTCTCCGGGCTCGAGGATGACCCTCGCGCATGCAGCGAGATCAAGGCCCGCATCGCCCGGGTACGCCTGGCGCGGAAGCACGGAGTCGGCATGCAGACGCCGGAACCGGAGATCGATCACGAGGCCGACGCCTCCTGCTCCGGCTCCCCCGCGACCAGGTACGGCGCGAAACGGGGGATCTCCTCGCGTGGCAGTCGTGCGCGCACCCGTACGCCCTCGGGTGTGTCTCGGCGCTCCGCGATCGGGGCGCCGAGGTTGTAGAGCTCAGTCAGAGCTCTCCCGGCTGAATACGGGACGAGAAGCCGAACGTCCTCGAAGCGGTCGGAGAAGAGCTCGGAGATCCGGCCCTTCAACGCATTCAAACCCTCGCCCGTCTCGGCGGAGATCTGGAGCGCTCGCGGGAATGTATGCGCAATGCGCCGCCGGGCGAGTGCGTCGAGGCGATCGATCTTGTTGAGTACGAGCTCGAGAGGGATGTCGTCGGCGCCTATGTCGGTAAGCACCGCATGGACGGCATCGATCGTCTCGCGGAGTCGGTGCTCGGGGAGCGAGGCGTCCGCCACGTGAAGCACGAGGTCGGCGACGAGCGTCTCCTCGAGGGTCGCCGCGAAACCCTCCACGAGCTGCGTGGGCAGGCGCCGAATGAAGCCAACCGTGTCCGTCACGAGATAGCGCTTTCCATCGTGCTCGAACGCTCGCGTCGTCGGGTCGAGCGTCTCGAACAGGCGATCGTCGACGGTCGTGTGCGCTCCCGTCAGCGCGTTGAGAAGCGTCGACTTCCCGACGTTCGTGTATCCGGCGAGCGCGATCGTCGGAACCGTAGTCCTCCGCCGCTCCTTTCGGCGCGTCGCGCGCTGGCCGCTGAGTGCGCGCAGACGCCTCTTCACGAGAGAGACGCGCGTTCGCGCCAGGCGGCGGTCGCTCTCGAGCTGGCTCTCCCCTGGGCCTCGCGTGCCAACGCCGCCGCCGAGACGCTCGAGGTGCTGCCACATCCCACGCATGCGCGGAAGGTTGTACTCGAGCTGCGCGAGCTCGACCTGGAGCTTGCCCTCGGCGCTGCGAGCGTGCTGGGCGAAGATGTCGAGGATCAACTGCGTCCGGTCGACGACGCGCGCCTTCAGCGCGTCCTCGAGCGATCGCTGTTGCGTCGGGCTGAGCTCGTCGTCCACCAGAAGCACCTCGGCGGACGAATCGCCGTACGCCCGCGTCAGCTCCGCGAGCTTCCCTTTCCCGACGAACGTGCGTGGGTCGGGGCGCGCGCGGTGCTGCACGACCTCGGCGACGGGCGTGACTCCTGCGGTGCGCGCGAGCTCCCTGAGCTCGGACAGCTCCGACTCTCCGTCGACTCCCTTCGGGAAGACCCCGACCACGAAACCGCGCTCCGGCGCCGCCCCTGGGGCGGGATCGGGCTGGCGAGGGGTCACGCGGAGATTATGCCGCGGTAGGCTGGAACGGTGACCGCGCTCGCCGACCGCCTCGCCGCGCGGACGCTCGAGCTGGTCGACATCCCGTCCGTCAGTGGATCCGAAGCCGCGATCCGCGAGCATCTGCTTGCGTTGGTTCCGCCGTCGCTCGTCGCCGAGTACGAGGGCGACGAGGCGTACTTCTTCATGCCCGCAACGCGGCGGGACGTGCCGCTGGTGACGCTCGTGGGGCACTACGACACCGTCCCCGCGCAGGGGAATGTGCCGGGCGAGATCCGAGCCGGGTCGGTGCACGGACTCGGTGCGAGCGACATGAAGGGCGGTCTCGCGGTCGCCATCGAGCTCCTCCGCGATCGCACGCTCCTCGGACCGTACGACGTCGCGCTCGTCCTCTTCGGGCGCGAGGAGCTGCCGGCGGACCACAATCCGCTCCCGGCGCTCTTCGAACACTCGCAGGCGATTCGCGACACCGCGCTCGCAATCGTCCTCGAGCCAACCGATGGACGCATCCAGGCAGGCTGCCTCGGGAATGTCGTCGCACGGCTCGTCTTTCACGGGCGAAGCGGCCACTCGGCGCGACCGTGGCTCGCCGACAGCGCTATCGAACGCGCAGTTTCGGGCCTTGCTCCGTTGCTCGCGCTCGCTCCTCGCGTCGTCATGGTCGGCGGCCTCGAGTTCAAGGAGGTCGTCTCGGTGACCCGGCTCGAGTCCGGGATCGCGGACAACGTGATCCCGGGCGAGGCGACCGCGACGCTCAACCTGCGCTACGCGCCCGATCGCACCCCGGACGAGGCGGAGACGTATCTGCGCTCGCTCGCCCCGGGCGGGGCGACGCTCGAGATCTCGAGCAACGCCGCGCCCGCGCGTGTCGTGACGGATGCGAAGCTCGTTCGCGACCTCAGAGCCGCCGGCGACCTGGCGATCGAGCCGAAGCAGGCCTGGACGAACGTCGCGGACTTCACCGCGAACGGGGTCGACGCGGTGAACCTCGGGCCCGGCCACACGGCCTATGCGCACCGTGAGGACGAGCGGGTCGAGATCGACGCGCTCGTCCACGCGTACGAGACGCTCCGTCGGTTCCTGGGCGGTGCGATGGGGGAAGATGTCGCGTGATGGAGCTGGCTGCGCGTATCGACGAGCTGTGGGAGAGCGGCGAGCTCGACACGGTCGCGATCGAGGAGTCTGTGGCCCTGCTCGATCGCGGGGAAGTGCGTGTTGCCGAGCGGTCAGCCGACGGATGGGTAGTCAACGAATGGGCGAAGAAGGCCATCCTCCTCTACTTCCGCCTGCGCAAGGTCGAGCCGATGGACGTGGGCGCGCTGCACTTCCTCGACAAGATCCCCCTGAAGGGCGACCACGCTCAGCGAGGCGTTCGCGTCGTTCCTCCCGGCGTCGCACGCTACGGCTCGTTTCTGTCCGAAGGCGTCATCCTCATGCCAGGGTTCGTGAACATCGGCGCGTGGGTCGGCCCGCGCACGATGGTCGACACCTGGGCGACGGTCGGCTCGTGCGCGCAGATCGGCGCGGACGTTCACCTCTCGGGAGGAGTCGGCATCGGCGGCGTGCTCGAGCCCCCGCAGGCGCGGCCCGTCATCGTCGAGGACGGGGCATTCCTCGGCTCGCGCGCCGTTGTCGTGGAGGGCGTGGTCGTCGGAGAAGGAGCAGTGATCGCACCGAACGTCGTTCTCTCGTCATCGATTCCGGTGATCGACGTGACGGGACCAAAGCCGGTCGAGCACCGCGGCTACGTGCCACCGCGCTCGGTCGTTCTGCCCGGGACTCGTCCGAAGGACTTTCCGGCCGGGCGCTTCGAGCTGCCGTGCGCGCTGATCGTCGGCGAGCGGAGCGCATCGACCGACCTCAAGACCTCGCTCAACGACGTCCTTCGCGAGTTCGAGATCGCTGTGTGACGGAAGTCGCCGAGCTCGCGCTCTTTACGGACGACGTGGCGGCGGTCGTGAGCTTCTACCGCGGACTCCTCGGCGCTGCGCCGTTCGCGGAGTGGGCGGGCGGAGCCATCTTCGCCGTGGGCGACGCGAAGCTCCTCGTACATGAACGCGCCGCGGCCATGGACGACGGGCCTCCGAACGAGGATCACTTCGCGCTTTCGGTCGTCGACCTCGAGGTCGCGTACGCCGAGATCGGGCGAACGGTGCCCAATTCTTCGTGGAGCCGCGCGACTACGAGTGGGGCCGATCGGCGTACGTGCGCGATCCCGACGGCCGGCTCGTCGAGCTCGCGCAGGCGTAGCGTCAGACGGTCTCGCCGCGGAAGATCTCCCTGACCGGCCCCGTGAGGACGGCGCGCCCCTCGCGGACGTCGACCGTGAGAGTCCCGCCCGGAAGGTGCACCCGCACGGGGGCTTCGCACCAGCCGTGCGCAAGTGCGGCTGCCGCGGCTGCCGCGGCGCTCGACCCCGAGGCGAGCGTCGCCCCTGCGCCCCGCTCCCAGACGACCACGGTGAGGTCATTCGATCCGTCTACGCGCACGAACTGGACGTTCGTGCGACTCGGAAAGCGCTCGTGGCGCTCGATCAGTGGCCCGAGGCGGAGGAGCTCCTCTCGCACCGGCTCGCGGCGGAGGACAGCGTGCGGATTCCCGACCGCGACAGGCGTGAACTCGAGGCGCTCGCCGTCGACGTCGAGCGCTTCCGGACGACCGACCTCGGCGAGGCCCAGGTCGACCTCGACGTCCTCACCCTCCAGGCGGGCAGAGATCACCCGCTCGCCGATGTGGACTCGTGGAAACGCCACGCCGCTACGGCGTGCCAACCACATCGCGGCGATGCGGACTCCGTTTCCGGACAGCTCGGCGCGCGACCCGTCTGGATTCCAGATCACGACCTCGGCTTCCGGGCCTCGAACCGAGACGATCTCGAGCACACCGTCCGCGCCGATGCCACGGTCCCGGTCGCAGAGCCTTCGAGCATCGTCGGGTGACAACGACGCGGGCAGCTCGGCTCGCTCGACGAGCAGATAGGAGTTACCGAGCGCGTGCCACTTCGAGAATCGCATCTGCCACCTCGTTCGGAGGTCGGTCCGCGTCGATCATGACGATGGACTCGATCCGCCGCATCCACTTCCTCTGGTAGGCGGCGTAGCGAAGCGTCCGGGCCACGAGTGCGTCGCGCGCCTCATCGGGCGGGAGCTCCGCGAGCTCGCGCAGGCCGAGCGCCTTCGCGGCGGTCTTCGAGACGACGCTAGCGAGCGCGCGCTGCGCTTCGTGGATCACGCCCCGGGCGAACATCTCGTCGGTTCGCTCTCGGATCCTCTGTGCGAGCACGGTCTGAGGCAACTCGAGCCCGACGACGACCGTCGGGCGGCGGGTGTCTGCGGACCAGAGGCGATCCTGTGCAGGGACGAGCGATGCGCCGTGCTCGGCCAGCTCGAGCGCGCGAACGACGCGACGCCGGTCGTTGCGGTGGACGCGGGCAGCTGCCGCAGGATCGAGCGCGCCGAGTCGCGCAAACGCAGTCGTGGGGTCATCGTCGTAGAGCGCCTCGCAACGCGCTCGGGCGCCGTTCTCCACCGCAGCCGGCAGGTCGAGGTCGATCAAAGCAGCGCGCAGGTAGAGACCGGTGCCGCCCGCGACGACAGCCATCCCGTTCGCCTGAACGAGCTCCTCGATCGCATCGTGAGCGAGCCGCGAGTACTCGCCGACCGAGAACGCGTCCGACAGCTCCCGAATCGCGACGAGTCGCGTAGGCCGCTCTGGCTGGTTCGTGAGGATCGGCAGCCCGCGGTACACCTGCAACGCGTCGGCGGACACGACCTTGGTGCCGAGCGCGTCGGCGACGATCTGGGAGACCGCGGTCTTGCCGGACGCAGTCGGCCCGAACACCGCGACCACCTCGACCGGCGACGAGCCTATGTCCCGAGGGGCCACCCCGGACCACCACCCGCTTTCAGCGTATCGGCGAACGGGTTGCGTGTGTGTGACAAAGGAGCCGAGTGTGTGACGAGTTGTCCCGAGGACGCGCGGTGGGCGCTACGCAGCGGCGAGCGACACCTCGCGTCCGCGAAGCGTGGTCGACGTCGAACCGTCTATTGCGACCATTGCGAGACTCCCGACCGGCGCCGACCCGGTGAAGTTGACCATCGTGTTTCGGCGCGTTCGACCGCGCATCAGCGCGCGGTCGCTCCGGCTCGGCCCCTCGACGAGGACCTCTTCGGCGCCCCCGACCCGCTCGGCGTTTCGCTCTGCCGCGACGCGCTGCGTCAGGTCGACAAGTCGCTCGAGGCGCTCGTGCTTCGTCTCGTCGTCGATCTGGCCGGGCATCGCTGCGGCCTCGGTCCCGGCACGGGGGGAGTAGATGAAGGTGAAGGCGCTGTCGAAGCGCACCTCCTCGACGAGCGCGAGCGTCTCGGCGAAGTCTGTCTCGGTCTCACCCGGGAACCCGACGATGACGTCGGTCCCGAGCGCGAGGTCCCGCACGGCTCCACGTAGCGTGCCGACGAGCCGGAGGTAGCGCTCCACGTCGTACGTTCGACGCATTCGCTTGAGGATCTGCGACGACCCGGACTGCAGCGGCAGATGGACGTGCTCGCAGACGCTTGCGCACTCGGCGATCGCTGCGATGACGGGCTCGCGGAAGTCCTTCGGATGCGGGCTCGTGAAACGGATGAGCTCGATCCCCGCGACCGCGTCGCACGCCCGCAGCAGCTCGCCGAACTCCGTGCGAACGTCTGGTGCGAGGTCACGCCCCCACGAGTTGACGTTCTGGCCGAGCAACGTGAGCTCACGGACTCCGTCGCGCGCCAGCGCGCTGATCTCGGCGACGATCTCCGCCGGTCGCCGGCTCTGCTCGCGGCCTCGCACGGCCGGGACGATGCAATAGGCGCACTTGGAGTTGCAGCCCATCGACACCTGCACCCACGCCTGGAACGAGCGCTCACGACGCTGAGGGAGGTCGGCCGCGAAGTGCTCGTGCGTACCGAACCGCCCAGCCTGCACTCCAAGACCACCGGCGCCGATCCAGTCTCCGAGATGCGGGATGGATCCCGGCCCGAACGCGACGTCGACGAACGGGTACTGCTCGAAGATCCGCTCGCGCTGCGCTTCGGCGTAGCACCCGCCGACCGCGATCACGAGCTCCGGCCGCTCGCGCTTGCGAGCCGCCGCGTTGCCGAGGTACGCGGCCAGGCGCGTATCGGGCTTCTCGCGGATCGTGCACGTATTGAGGACGACGACATCCGCCTCGTCGGCCGACACGGCCTCGCCGAGACCGAGCGACTCCAGCATGCCCTTGATGCGCTCCGAGTCGTGAGCGTTCATCTGGCAACCGAACGTGGTGACGTAATAGCGCCTCACGGCTCGAAAGAGTAGCCGGGCGCCTGCGATGCCCATTCCGGCAGCTCATGCGGCCCTTGTGCAGATGCCCAGGCATCGCGTTGCTCGACGACAAGCCCGTCGTCGCCGAAGCGTAGGAGAGAGGTTCCCGCAACGGTCTCTATCGAGCCGTCCTTCGAGGTGATCGTCGCCCACCAGTCGATGGCGGCGCGATCTCCGCTGACGATCGGCTCGCCGAACCGACACTCCGCCTTCTCCTGGTCGGCGAATGCCCACTCGACGTACTCACGAGGCGCCCCGCGCGCGCGGAACGGATGTGAGTAGAACACAGCGTCGCTCGCGTACAGGGCGGCTACGGCCTCCACATCGCCTATCGTCCACGCTCTAGACCACGTCTCCACCCACCTCCGCGCAGCGGCGTCCGAGCTCAGTTCATGACCTCGACGGTGCGGCTCTCACGGGTCACGCTGCCCTCGACATGGTGGGCTCATCGTAGCCACGCTGCTGGCCCGCGCTTAGAGTCGGGGCAAACGACGAGGGAGGCGATTTCATGTCCGAACAGGAAAACCGACGGACGGTCGAACAGCTCGTGCGGGCTCTCAACGAGCGCGACCTCGAGCTCTTCGACGAGCAGTTCCACGAGGACGCGGTGATGGAGTATCCGCAGTCGGGCGAGCGAATCGTCGGGGGCGAGAAGCGGCGAGCGGCGTACGGATCCTTCCCAGGCCTGCCGACGGTGACGCCCCGCCGGATCATGGTCAGCGGCGACCTGGCCATCCTCGAAGCCCGCCTCGACTACGGCGACAGTGCCGACTGGCGGGTCGTGATGGTGTTCGAGCTGCGTGACGGCAAGATCACGAGAGAGACGTCGTACTGGTCGCAGCCGTTCGAGCCGGCAGGGTGGCGAGCGACGTGGGTCGCGCTGATCGACGACTGAGCGCCTACTTCGCGACTTCGATCGCGCGGCTCTCGCGGATCACGATGACCTTGACCTGGCCGGGATACTCGAGCTGGTCCTCGATCTCGCGCGCGATCTCGTGCGAGAGCAGCACTGCCGCGTCGTCGTCGATCTCGCTCGGCTCGACGATGACCCGGATCTCGCGGCCGGCCTGCAGGGCATACGCCTTCGCGACGCCGGCCTTGGCGGTCGCGATCTGCTCGAGCGCCTCGAGGCGGCGAATGTAGTTCTCTAGGCTTTCACCCCTTGCGCCGGGACGCGACGCGGACACGGCGTCGGCGGCGATCAGCAGGACGGCCTCGACGGTCTGTGGCTGAACCTCGTAGTGGTGTGCCTCGATCGCATGGACGACCCCGTCAGACTCGCCATGACGACGCGCAAGCTGCGCGGAGATGAGCGCGTGCGATCCCTCGACCTCGTGGCTCATCGCCTTGCCGATGTCGTGCAGCAGCGCGGCGCGTTTGGTCGTCTTGACCCCCGCCTTGAGCTCGGCCGCCATGATCCCGCTGAGGTGGACGACCTCGAGCGTATGCTTGAGGACGTTCTGCCCGTAGCTCGTCCGATACCGCAGCCGGCCGAGAACGCGTACGAGCTCGTCGTGGAACTCCCCGCAGTTCGCCTCGAACACGGCTTGCTCCCCCGCTTGCAGTATGTGCTCGTCCAGCTCCGCCTTCGACTGGTAGTACATCTCCTCGATTCGCGCCGGATGGATGCGGCCGTCCTCGATCAGCTTGTCGAGGGTTACGCGGGCGATCTCGCGACGGAGCGGGTCGAACGACGAGAGGACGACCGCGTGCGGCGTGTCGTCGATGATGAAGTCGACTCCGGTGAGATGCTCGAGAGCGCGGATGTT